>CAZANL010000028.1:0-16927 GCA_964486115.1 uncultured Planctomycetota bacterium | reverse complement strand
CGCCACCAACAGGCGGCCCAAGGAGAGGTTGCACATTTCCGGCCGACGCAGGGGACCCGACTCGACGTTCACCCTCTATCGAGCTTCCCCGCGGCACTTTCGCGACACCCCGCAGAACCTGTACGTGACTTGGTTCTGGCCAAAGAACCTCGACGCGCTCAAGTTCTCTAGGGTGCTTCGACGACTGTTCGAGAAGCGTGTGTCCGCTCCGCAGCCTGCTGCCAGCGGGCTGGCCATCGGGCCCCTGTTGGAGCAGGGGGTCTACGTGTTCGAGGAAAACATCGACGGGTTCACCATGCGGCGCAAAATCGAGGTCCGGGACTTCGCGGTCTTCTGCCGCCTGATCGGTACTCGCCTGATGGTGCTGACCCACGATCGCTGGACCGGCGACCCGCTGGGCGACAGCGTGGTGAAGATCCAGCAAGGAAAGAAGATCCAGCCAAAAGAACTGAAAACCGGCAAGGATGGCGTCGCCCTGTTCGACGGGATTCGCCAGGACTGCCGGGTCAGCGTCACACGGGGCCAGGACACTCAGCAGATACTGATCGAGCCAGAAAAGACCGACGACGACAAGGAGCAGCGGGTCCACATCGCGACCGACCGACCGATCTACCGGCCATCACAGCAGGTGCACTACAAGGCGATCCACCGGCAACTGGCGAAAGCGTCGCTCCAGTTCCGTGCCGGGACGCCTGTCGTCGTCGAGATCCACGGGCCCAAGGGCCAGGTCCTGCTGCGGCGCAGCCAGCGCTGGAGCCGCTTCGGCTCGGTCGCTGGCAGTTACCGCCTGGGCGCCGAGCCACCGCTCGGTCACTACACTGTCCTCGTGCGGGTGCCCCGACCCCGGCAGATGCGCAACGTCTTTGCAGAGCCTGACGACCTCGATCGCTTCTGGCAGCACGAGTTCCGGGTCGTGGCCTACCGCAAACCGGATATCCAGGTCGGGGTCGACATCACCCCCCCCGGCCCCGACAACGCGTTCAAGGGACAGGTCAAGGCCGTCTACTACTCCGGCGGCAAGGTAGCCAACGCGAATGTCACCTGGGAGCTAAGGCGCAGCTACCGCTGGGGCGACGACTCGTCGGGGCCCGACCTCCCCTTCGAAGACCCACTCGGCTGGTTCTACGACCGGGAGCGCCGCGGTTCTGGCAGGGGCATGGGAGAGGTCATTGCAAGAGGACAGGGCAAGACCAATCCGCAGGGCGCCTTCGACATCTCCGTGGCGATCAAGCCCAGCTACTGGCCGGTGGACTACGAACTCGAGGCCACGGTGACCGATCTCTCGCGGCTGGCGGGCACGGGCAACGCACGAACAAAGAGTGGACCGCTGACCGTCACCACCGGCGTCGACCGGATGTTCTATCGCGAAGGCGAGCGCACCGTCGCGCGCGTCCGGGTCAGAACCCCAGACGGCCGCGCGCAGCCCGGGACCCCGGTCAAGCTCTTCCTGCTGGCCGTGAACAAACCCCAATCCGACCAGACCGAGTACGAACCGGTCCAGCAATTCGCGGGCAAAACCGACGCGACCGGGCTGGCCAGCTTCCCGATGACACTGGCCCAAACGGGCCGGCTACGCTTGCTGGCTCGCGTCGGGCAATCGCCCACCCTCCGCAGCGCCGCTCGATCCGACTTCTACGTCGCCAGGAAAGACGGCCGAGCTGCGTCCCGCTCTTCGAGACCTCACCAATTCCGCTGGGCGCCTCCGGAGTCCAACGTGGAAGCGCCATTCAGCGCGATGCCCGACCGAGTGGCCTATCGCCAGGGCGAGACCGCGCGCCTGCTGGTGCGGACCACCGACACTCCGCTCAACGCCTGGCTGCTGATCGAAGGGCGAACGATCCATCGAGTCCGACAGGTCGCGCTGCCTCACGCAGTGAACGTGCTGAGGATCCCCCTGGGCCATAGATTCTCGTCCAGACTCAAGCTGCACCTGATCGCCTGGCACCGCGGCCAGCCCCGCAGCTGCGGCGCGATGATCTACCAGGTGCCCTCCTCATCGGGCCTGAAGGTCTCGATCCGGACCGACCAGACCGAATACAAGCCCGGGGACAAGGTACGGCTGGAAGTCCGCACCACCGTCGAAGGCCGCCCCGCCGCCGCCGAGGTCGAGCTGGGCGTCGTTGATCGCTCGGTGCTCTCACTGGTGCCCGAGCAGGTGCGCGACATCCGCACGTTCTTTCACCCGCTCCGTGGCTGGGAGGCGGAGTCCTACACCAACTGTTCCTGGCTGGACCCCGACATCTGGCAGCACCAATATAGCGGAGGCGTCGGCGCGGCCGGCGCTTCCTTCTCGGAACCCGCTGCTCCGGCCCCCAACGTCGGCGCAGCCCCCGGGAGCGGTGCGCTGGCCGGCGCACGAACCCGCCGCTGGTTTCCCGACACCTTGTTCTGGAGCGGTCAGCTGGTCACCAATGAGCAGGGAGTCGCCCGCCTGACGCTCGAGACTCCGGACTCGCTGACTCGCTGGCGTCTGCTGGCGCGGGGCGTGACCGTGGCCAGCCAGTTCGGCCAGGGCGAGGGAGAGATGCGGACCCGCAAGGGAGTCGTGCTGCGCCTCTCGGCCCCTCGGTTCTATACCGAGGGGGACAGCGGGACCGTCAGCACGGTGGTCCACAATCGCCTGCCACACAAAGAGACGTTCCAGGTTGGGCTGCGCGTGGACGGGGTCGATCGCCCGGCACGCAAGCTGGTCATTCCGGCCGACGGCCTGGCTCGCCTGGACTGGCAAGTCCGGGCAACTCGCCCGGGGCGACTCGACCTGCGAGCCGAGGCGCTCTCTCGTGTCGAATCGGATGCGATCGAGATCTCCCTGCCGGTTCGCCGCTACGGTGTGCTGGAGCAGCGGAAGCTGGCCGGCCGCGTCGCGCCGAACTGGCGTGGCCAGATCTCGCTGCCCCCGACCGCCCAGGGTGGCCAGCTAGAGCTGATCGTCTCGTCGACGCCGGCCGAGATCATCCGCCAGGCATTGCCCTCGCTCGTCGGGTATCCCTACGGTTGCGTCGAGCAGACAATGTCGCGGTTCCTGCCCGCGGTGGTGGCGACCTCGGCGCTGAAACGGGTTGGCCGCGGCAAAAAAAACCAGCTAGTGCGGGATCTGCCCGGCATGATCAGCCGGGGCCTCGACCGCCTGAGTTATTTCCAGCACGAGGACGGCGGCTGGGGCTGGTGGAAGCATGACAAGAGTGACTACTGGATGACGACCTACGTGCTCTTCGGGCTTGCCACCGCCCGTCGCGCGGAGGTGACCGTCCAGCCGGAGCTGATCGAGCGGGCGCTGGGATTTCTCGACCGGGCCAAGCTGAGCTCGCCGTTCGAGCTCTATGCCCGCACGCTGGCGGGTGCCAAGGTCAACATCTTTAGCGCACGACCGCGGCAGAAGGGGTTGCCGACTCAGCAGCTGATGGATCTGGCGCACCTCGTGCTGGCCGGTCGCCGGGACCTCGCCCCCAAGCTACGCTACGAACCGCCGAAGAAGGTGGACTCGCAGGCGATACGCTGCGCGGCGTTGATCGTTCAGGCGCTCGGCTCGGTCAATTCCGACGATGGACGGATCCAGCCGCTGCTCGACTGGTTGATGACGCAGCGCCAGGGCGGCCGCTGGCTGTCCACCCTGGACACCGCCTACGTGATCTATGCCCTGGCCGGGCGCGTCAAGGCCCAGGCCAGCGGCGAGGGTCACGCCAGGCTCAACGGCAAGCCGATCGCGCTGACCGGGGGCCGCGCGGTTGTCCCGGCGACCGGCCTGCGCCCGGGGAAAAACCAGTTCCTGCTGAGCGCCAAGCGAGGCTTCGCCTCCGCCCGGCTGACCTACTACGAGACCCGCCGGATCCGCAAGCCGCACTACGAGGGGGTGCAGATCGAGCGGCGCTTCGAGGTCAAGCAAGTCGAGGACGGCGAGGTCAGCTGGCGACGGCTGAAGTCGGGCGCCGCCGTTCGCTCAGGCGACGAGCTGCGGGTCGTCGTCCGCGTCCGCGCTCCGAAGGGGGTGCGTTACGCGATGATCGAGTGCGCCCTGCCCGCCGGAACCGAGCCCCGACGGGTGTTCCACGAGCAATCCACCTGGTGGGGCTTGTGGTACGCGCGCTTCGAGCAGCGGGACGATCGGGTCTCGGTGGCAGCCGAGTGGATCGACGAGCGATGGAGGGAGTTCTCGTTCCGCCTGCGTCCCACCCTGCCCGGCACCTATCGCGTACTGCCCGCGCGAGCGTTCGCGATGTACGACCCGGATCAGCAGGGACGCACGGCCGCCTACGAGATGCGGGTGATCGACTAGGCTCTTCTCTGACGAGAACTGTCGGCAGATCAGCTGGCGGCGGTGCGACAACGCGCCGCCGCCCCCAGTCTCGAGGCCGGGCTGGCTGTCTCGGCACGGACACCGGTCTCTCGAGGGTGGCCTCGGCGGCTGACGCGGGCCAGCAATCTGCGTGGCCTCCTACGTGTCGATCCGCTTCAGCGTTGTGATCTTGCGCCGGCCCACATACAGATTCAGGCTGAGCCCCATTCCCTCATGCTCCCACACAACCCGGATGATTCCACCACCTTGTACTCGTTGAAGCTCCTGAGTGCTCATCTTGGTCATTTGGGTTCCTCCTGGCATTTTCGGTTGCAGTCGGCCCCTGATCTGCCGACCCTGTTGCTTCTCTACAGCGCAGTACGCAGGGATCGAGATGCCCTCGGTCTGTTTCCGAAATAATAATGCCCCACGCCAAGGCCGGGGTCCCCACGCGGCAGCTCCAGCTGGCTTCAGGAGTGATCGCAGATCGCCGGACTGGGCCAATCGGCCCGCCACTTGTACACTAGAGGTCTCTCATGGGCTTCATCCGCATCCGCATCGGCAAGGCGACCATCCCCTCTCCCCCGAAACGAAGGGTGGCGCGGCGGCGCAACTCTGGCGGACAGCCTGCGGCCAACCTGCCCGAGATCGAATCCACACCGCGCTGGAAGCGACGCGACAAGAGCATCAACTGAGGCGTTGTCGTCGTGCTGATCTTCGTCGCGCTGCTGATCGCCGGCACGCTGCTGCGCCTGCGCTAACGCGTACCGCCTCTCACCGTCGAAGCGCGCAGATCAGCGCTCCCGCAGCCACCACCAGCCCCACCCCCGCCGTCGACAGCGCAGTGAGCTTTTCGTCCCAGAACAGGTAGCCGACCAGGGTCGCCACCAGCACCGAGCTATAGAAGAAGGGCGCGACGATCGCCGCCCGCTCGACTCGGTAAGAGGCGGTCATGCAGCACTGCCCGGTCGCAGCGCAAAGCCCCGCGCCGGCCAGCGCCAGCCACTCGGTCCGGCTGGGCCAGACGAAGTCGGCCAGCACCCCCGGCAAGCAGGCCAGCGCACTGAACAGTGTGAAGCAGAGCACGATGTCTGCCGTCTCCTCGGTGTTGCGCAGCTCGCGGACACAGATGTAGGCCAGCCCGCCGAGCAGTCCGGAGACCAGCCCCGCCACTCCGACCAGCGGCGAGCGGGTAGCGCTGCCCAGGTCCGGCTGAATCAACAAGAAGCAGCCGGCGAAGGCCACCAGAACCAGCGGCGGAACCGCCCGCGAGACCTCCTCGCGAAGCAGGAGAACGGCAAACACGACGACCCAGACCGGGGACATCTTGTTGAGCACCATCGCCGTCGCCAGGTCGAGCCGGACGATGGTCCAGAAGAACAAGCACATCGCTGCACAACCGAGCAGGCAGCGGGTCAACATCAGCCGCTTGTTGCCGACGCGGGGTCGCTTGTGGGCCAGCAGATAGTAGCAGCCCAACGGCATCGACAGGAACAGGCAGCGCAGAAAGACCACCTCGAAGACGTTGAGCCGCTTGCCGACCAGCTTGATCATCGCCCCCATCAGGCCGAAGGCGCTGCCGGCGGCCAGCATCAGCAGGATGCCGCGAGGCGGCGAAGAGCGCTCGACGGGCGGTGTGGCGGCGGCCATCGCCACATTGTATACTGCGCGCCACAGATCCGTTCACAGAGGAGCCATAGATGTTGCGTCGCACATTGAGCCTTGTCTTGCTAGTCAGCCTGTTGCCATCCGCCCAGGCCGAAGACCCCAAGAGCGTGGCCCAGCAGTCCGCCGTCGTGATCGTTCTCTGCGAGGACGGGGGACGGACGCCCGCGGGACGCGCGATGGAGTCGTTTGGCCGCCTGGCTCTCGCGCCACTCGTCCGGCGGGCCTACAACCAGCGCACGTGGCTGGTCGGCAAGCGCGCCACGCCCAAGGCATTCCTGGCGGCGATCCGCGAGGCCGCAGGGACACATCGCGCGGTGGACGTCATCCTCTTCGCGCACGGTACGCCGAACAAGACGCACCTGGCTGGCGGCACGCTGACCGGCAAGCAGCTGGTTCGTGGGCTCAAGGGGCGCGGCGGTGATCGGATCCGGATGGTCTACACCACCACGTGCTACAGCAAGACCGTCCTCGACTCCTGGCGCCAGAGCGGAGCCTGGGCCGTGCGCGGCATGCGCGGCGTCAACCGACCACTCGATTTCCCTCGATTCTTGCTGGGCTGGCTCGGCGGCGAAGACTACGGGACGGCAAACGAGGCCGGGTTCAAGCTCAACGAGCGGCTGCACAAGGCCTACAACGAATACGGACCCCTGCTCAAGCTGCAGCTGGCCAACCTGCGCCGGATCCTGGAGTACATCGAGCCCGGGACCGAAGAGGGCAAACAACTCAAGCAAGGACTGCTCGACGCGCTGCGCGTGATGAGCCGCTGGTTTCGCAAACCCCGGTGGGACATCGAAGACAGCCGGCCGCAGATCCTCGGGCCGAAGGCCCGAATCGACCGCCTGCCGGGGGACGGTGCGCAGGCCAGGCGCCCGCGCTAGACTCAGCCCGCGACGATGGAGGCCAGCCCTCGCATTTGCCGAGCCCTCTCGGGCTTGACGCTGGTCGCGGGAGGCGCCGTGGCCGGATTGGCCGCCCTCACCCCCGCAGTCGATGCGATCGATCACGCAATCGGTGCGTACCGAGTCCCGTTCGGCGCTACCGGCCTGGCGCTCGCGGTCGGCGGACTGCTCGCCATCAGGCGGGCCCGACTCCAGCTGGCGCTGATGGGGCTGGCCTGGGGCTTGCTCATCTCGGTAGCGGCCTGTAGCTGGCTGCGGATCTCGCTCAGCCAACCGATCTACCAGGCCATCGGCCAGGTCGCCGAGCGGGAGGACGTCACGCGGATGGTTCGGGAGGATCCACGCTATGGCTACCGCCCACGCCCCAATATGACCGTGACCCACGAGGATCTCGACTTCGTCATCACCTATCGGACCGGGCCGGAAGGCCGGCGGCTGATGCCCAAGCCCAGCCGCTCGGCCGGCCGCCTGGTCGCGGTCGGCGGCTCGTTCACCTTCGGCGAGGGGGTGGCTGACGACGAGACTTATGCCTACCACCTGGCCCGCGGACTGCCCGGGTACACGGTCGAGAACCGGGGCGTCAGCGGCTGGGGCCCGGTTCAAGTCTACCTGACGGTCGAGGACCTGCTGCGCGAGCCCACCCCGCCCAAGCTGATCCTCTACGGCTTCATCTCGCACCATGTCATCCGGATCGACGAGTTCTTCGGGCGCTGGAAAGACTCCCCGGCCGACCCCTTGCGTCAGTGGTACGAGCGGCTGCCCAAGACCGCCGGCTGGAAGGCCGACTTCCTGATACGGATTCTTCAGCGGATCCAGCAGATGTGCCGCCGCCGGGGCGTGGAATTCGTCGTCCTGCTGCTGGCGGCCGACACCCACCACTTTCCCCAAGCTACCTCGCGGGTGCGCCAGGCGCTGACGGGACTGGACATCCCCCACATCGATGGGCTGTCGATCGGCCGCCCCAGGGACTACCACCGCTTCAATCAACACCCCAAGCCCGGCTGGCACCGCCAGGTCGCGGAGTTGCTGCTTGGCTCCAAGACCTTGCGCTCCCGGCTCCGCTGATGGGCCGGGCAGCGACTCGCAGACCGCCCCTTCCTTATTAAGGGGGTTCGGGTTGCATGTGTTGGCGGACCGACTATAATCCCCGTCTCAATTCCCCAATCACAGAATCTCTGTGCACATTGGAGGTCAACGGTATGCGCACAGCACACAGACAGTTCGGTATCCTGGCCATCACCCTCCTGCTCGTCCCCACTCTCGGGCTGGTCGGCTGCAAGAAGAAAAACAACGGCTCCGGCGACAGCGCGGACCCCAGCAAGACGATCACCATCGCGGTGGCTGGCCCGATGAGCGGCAGCGCGGCGGCGTTCGGCGACATGATCAAGAAGGGCGCTGAGCTGGCCCAAGATCACATCAACGCCAGCGGAGGGATCAATGGCAAGATGATCGCGCTGGATGTCCAGGATGACAAGGGGCTGCCCAAGGAGGCGACGACAGTCGCCCGGACACTAGCCAGCAACAAGAACATCCCGATCGTCATCGGGCACTTCAACTCCAGCTGCAGCAACAGCGCGAAGGAAGAATACAACGACGTCGGCGTCGTCAGCCTCTCCCCCGGCTCGACCAACGTTCACGTCTGCAAGGGCTTCAAATGGACCTTTCGCAACCTCTACCAGGACAAGTACCAAGGTGAGAAGCTAGCCGAATATCTGGCAGAGCAGCTGAAGGTCAAGAAGGTCGCCGTGTTCTACGACAACGACGATTATGGCAAGGGCCTGATGGGCTTCTTCATACCCGAGGCCAAGAAACGGGGCCTGACGGTTCTGGAGCCCATTCCATTCAACCGTGAACGAACCCAGGACTTCAAGCCGCTGGTCAGCCGGATCGTCGATCAGAAGCCAGACTGCATCTTCGTCTCGGGCCTGTACAACGAGGGAGCCCTGATCTGCAAGGCTGCCCGCATCGACCTCGGCATGAAGGATGTGGTATTTGTCGGAGGTGACGGTTTGGTCAGCCCGAAGTTTCTCAAAACCGCCGACAAGGCCGCGGAGGGCGCATATCTCTCGACGCCCTTCCAGTTCGACCCCGATAAGGCCAGCGACAAGGCCAAGGCGTTCTACGACGCTTTCAAGGCCAAGTACCAGATCGCTCCAGACACCTGGGCGGCGTTGACCTATGACGCGGTGATGATGGCTGCCGATGGTTTCAAGGCCGTCGGCACCGACCGCGAGAAACTCCGTGAGTGGTTTGCTGGCATCACGACGCTGGACAAAGCTTTCCACGGCGTGACCGGACCGACCTACTTCGACAGCGAGGGCGACTGCATGAAGCCGATCGCCTTCATCCGAGTCAAGGACGGCGACTTCCGCCTGGCCGACAAACAGCTCGGAAAATAACGCCACCAGAGTCAGACCGGGCTGCCCTCGGGGAGCCCGGCTTTTCGCCATGTCCGAGTTGTTCATCCGTACATTGTTCGATGCGATCACTACGGGCTTCCTCTATGCCCTGATCGCGGTCGGCTACACAATGGTCTACGGAATCATCAAGCTGATCAACTTCGCCCATGGCGAGATCTTCATGATCGGCGCGTTCATCGGCCTGTTGTGTGTTCAGGCGTTGTTTGGCGTCGCTGGAGGCGCGGCGCTGTTCGTCGCCATCCCGCTGGCGATGTTCGGCTGCGCACTGATCGGCTGGGTGATGGACATCATCGCCTACAAACCACTGCGCCGCTCAACGCGGCTGGCCGCACTGATCACGGCGATCGGTGTGTCGCTCTCGCTGCAGACCGTCGTTCAGCTGTTCACCCCCGACTTTCACGAGTTCACCGCCGCTCAGCTTCCACGTTTCTTCGACACCGGGCCGCTGATCTTCGGCGTCAAGCTGCTCTACAAGGAGCTCAGCGTGTGGATCGCCGCAGCGCTGCTGATGATCGGCCTCGACCTGCTGGTCAACTGGACCAAGACCGGCAAGGCGATGCGCGCCTGTGCGCTCGACAAGAGCACCGCCGCGCTGATGGGCATCAATGTCAATCGCGTGATCGCAAACACCTTCATGATCGGCTCGGCGATGGCCGCAATCGCCGGCATCCTGCAGGGGATCAAGGTGGGCGGCAACATCAACTTCCGCTTCGGCTACTACCCGGGCCTGATCGCCTTCGCCGCCGCGGTGCTGGGGGGGATCGGCTCGGTCCGGGGCGCGTTCCTGGGCGGGCTGATCATCGGCTTCACGCAGGTCTTTCTGCAGGCCTACATCAACATCAAATACGGCTTCTCCTTCGCCTTTGGCGTGATGATCCTGACGATCATCGTCCGCCCCTGCGGCATCCTGGGACAGCCCGAAGCGAAGCGAGCCTGACGCGATGGATCCCAAAAAACTGATCCTCCCCGTCTGTCTGGCCGCCGGCCTCGGCCTAGCCCCGCTGTTCTTCGGCTTCCGCGGGACACTGCCCAACCTGATCCTCCACATCGAGATCTACATCATCCTCGCGCTGGGCCTCAACGTTGTCGTCGGCTACACCGGCCTGCTGGACCTGGGCTATGCGACCTTCATGGCGATCGGAGCCGTCGTGACCTGCATGGGCTTGATGCTGACCCACACGCCGGATGGCGATTGGGTCTTGCCCTTCGGCGTCAACGCCGGCATCCGGGGAGACTTGCCGCTCAACTTCGACGGCTCGGTTCTGCTGATCCTCCTCGTCGCCGGGCTGGTCGCAGCCATCTTCGGCGTGCTGCGCGGCATCCCGACGCTGCGGCTGACAGGCGACTACTACGCCATCGTGACGCTCGGCATCGCCGAGATCATGTGGGAAGTGTTCAAGAACGAAGAGGCCTGGACCGGGGGCAGCTTCGCAGTCAAGATCGCGCGCCGTCACCGCGCGCAGCTGTTCGGCGAGTCGTTCAACTATGCGACCGCCCGCTTCTACTATCTCGTGCTGGCGATTCTGGTGGGCACGATCATCGTGATGAGGCGGCTACAGTATTCCCGGCTCGGACGCGCCTGGGCCGCGATCCGGCTAGATGAGACGGCGGCCCGCTGCAATGGGGTCAATCTCGCCTCCTACAAGATGACCGCCTTTGCTTTGAGCGGCTTCGTCGGCGGCGTTGGGGGCGGACTCTATGCGATCTGGCTCGGTTCGGTGGCGGTCAACGAGATCGATATCTGGCAGTCTATCCTGATCCTCTGTGTGCTCGTGCTCGGCGGGTTGGGGTCGATCCGCGGCATCGTCGGCGGCGGCACTGCGCTGGTCCTGCTGGGCGAGTTGCCACGCTATACGATGGGTCAAGTCTTTTACTGGGTTCCCGGGTTCGACAACCTGATCGACGCGATCACCCAGTTCCGGATCAAGCCCGAGGCACGCTTCCTGGTCTACGGACTGGTGCTGATCCTGATGATGCGCTTCCGACCGGAGGGGCTGCTGCCCTCACGCGCGATCACGACCGGCCAGTCGTCCGAAGTCCTCAAGCAACGAGCGGCGGAGAAGGGACCGCTTTACCACCTGGATCGATGAGCGAACCTGTCGTCCTCGAGGTCAAGAGCGTCTCCCGTTACTTCGGCGGGGTCAAGGCGGTGGAGAACGTCGACCTTACGGTGCCCCATGGGTCGATCACCAGCTTGATCGGGCCCAACGGCGCGGGCAAGACAACGCTGTTCAACGTGATCACCTGCATCTTCCCCGCAACCCGGGGCGAAGTTGTGTTCCACCCGGCGCACAAGCCA
This sequence comes from uncultured Planctomycetota bacterium, assembly GCA_964486115.1. Classification (GTDB taxonomy): domain Bacteria; phylum Planctomycetota; class JACQVV01; order JACQVV01; family CAZANL01; genus CAZANL01. The sequence continues at coordinate 5,368 of CAZANL010000028.1, read as the reverse complement.
GCCCAGGTGATCAACGATCTGCGGACCGACGAGATCACTTGCCTGGGAATCGCGCGGACGTTCCAGAACATCCGGTTGTTCAGCGAGCTCTCGGCGCTCGAGAATGTCAAGCTGGGCGCCCACGCCCCGACCGAGACCGCGCGGCCGCTGGACCGCATGCTGCATCTGCTTGGAAGGATCCACATGCGGATGCCGTGGCTCGGCTTCAGCCTGCTCGGCCTGGCTACCGCCGTTGCGATCGTGATGGGCCTGCGCGTCGAGGATCACAAACTGGCCGAGTTCGTCGTCTGGCTAATCGCACTCACGGTGCTGCCGATGACGGCGGCCTCGATTCTGGTCGCCGTGCTGGGTATGCTCGAGGCTGTACTCGAGGCACTGCCGCTGCCCCGCACCCGCAAGGAGGAGCAGGAAATCGCCTCTGCCGCACTGGCTTATCTCGACTTCGTCGGACTGCTCAAAGACGCCGACGAGATCGCGACCAACCTGGCCTACGGCGATCAGCGGCGCCTCGAGATCGCGCGCGCACTGGCCTGCCACCCCCAGCTGCTGCTACTGGACGAGCCCGCGGCGGGGATGAACCCACAGGAGACCGAACAGCTGATGGCGCTGATCGAGAAGATCCGCCAGGCCGGCATCACCGTGCTGTTGATCGAGCACGACATGAAGCTGGTGATGCGCATCTCCGATCTGGTCTACGTGCTCGACCACGGCGAGCTGATCGCCTCGGGCACCCCCGACAAGGTCTCCGGCAACCCGAAGGTGATCGAGGCTTACCTGGGAGTGTCCGACGATGAGTGAGCTCGCCCTCCAGATCAAGGGGCTCCGCGCGGGCTACGGCCAGATCGAGGTACTCCACGGGATCAGCCTCGAAATCCGCTGCGGCGAAATCGTCACGCTGATCGGGGCCAACGGTGCTGGCAAATCCACCACGCTCAACACCACCTGTGGTCTGGTCAGTCGCAGGGCGGGGACGATCACCCTGTTCGGTGAGGAGATCAGCGGGCTGCCGACACAGCAAATCGTCGCGAGAGGAGTGGCGCAGTCCCCCGAAGGCCGACGGCTGTTCTCCGACATGACGGTGCTCGAGAATCTCGAGATGGGGGCATTCCTGCGCACCGACAAGGAGCTGATCGAGAAGGACATCGCGCACACCTACGCGCTGTTTCCGATCCTCGCCGAGCGGCGCAAGCAGCTCGCCGGCTCGCTGTCGGGCGGCGAGCAGCAGATGTGTGCGATCGCGCGCTGCCTGATGGCCCGCCCCCGGCTGATGCTGCTCGACGAGCCGTCGCTCGGACTGGCGCCGCTGATCTGCCAGCAGATCTTCGATGTCGTCCGGCGGCTCAACGCCGAGGATGGCGTGACGATCTTCCTGGTCGAGCAGAACGCGAAGGCCGCGCTCAAGCTGGCTCACCGGGGCTATGTGATGGAGACCGGCAACATCCTGATGGAGGGCGCCGGCGACGAGCTGCTCGAGGACCCCCGCGTTCAGGAAGCCTATCTCGGTGTCTGATCGCGCCGCCGTCCGCCTGATCGCGATCGATCTGGACGGCACACTGCTGACCGACGACAAGCTCGTCACTCCCCGAACCGAGGCCGCACTGCGGGCGGTTACCGCGCAGGGCCGCACGATCTGCCTGGTCACCGGCCGGATGCTCGGCTCGACCGCCGGCTACGCCGCCCAGGCTGGGCTCGACAGCCCCGTCGCCGTGCTCAACGGCAGCCTGATCACCCGCGACACGGAAGCGCCGATCTTCGATGGTGCGATCGACCCAGCCCACCTCGAGGAGTCGCTGACGCTGACCGACCCGGAGATCGCACTCTACTGGTTCACTCGCCGCGAGCTGTTGACCGAGCCGGCCGGCGAGAGCCTGCTGGACTACATGAAGACCTGGAACAACGGCCACGACACGGTCTGCGTGCCAGAACTGGCCGAGCACCTGCAGGCCCCGGTGTACCAGATCCACCGCGTGGGGTCTCGCGAGCGGCTGACGGCGCTGGCGGCCCACTACAGCGGGCGGACCGACCTGATCTGTGAGCTGTTCCCGTCCAACCGTGGCCCATTGTGCCACCTGGAGCTGCGCCTGGCCGGCACCAACAAGGGGGCCGGCCTGAGACGCCTGGCCGCCCACCACGACGTCTCGCTGAACCAGACCCTGGCCATCGGCGACTGGATCAACGACCTGCCGCTGCTCGAGGCGGCCGGCCACGCGGTGGCGATGGGCAACGCCTGGTCGCAGGTCAAGGCCGCCGCCGACGAGGTGCTCGAGCGGACCAACAACCAAGAGGGCGTGGCCCACTACCTGGAGCGGACCTTTCTATGATGAAGCGCTCGGCGCTACTGCTGCTGCTCGTCTGTGTTCCGGCCTGGGGCCAGAGCAAGGTCAAGATCGCCCTCGCCGGACCGATGTCCGGCGCCGCCGCCGCGTTCGGCGACACGATCACGAAGGGCGCCCGGCTCGCGATCGCTCAGGCCAACGCCCAGGGCAAGCGCCAGTTCGAGCTGGTGCTCGCCGACGACATGGGCCATCCCCGGAGGCGACAACCGTTGCCCGTACGCTGACCGCCGTCAAGAACATCGCGATCGTCATCGGCCACCTCAACTCGAGCTGCTCCAACGCGGCCAAGCATATCTACGGCAAGGCCGGGCTGGTCTGTCTCTCTCCGGGCTCGACCAACATTCATGTCTGCAAGGGATTCAGGTGGAGCTTCCGCAATCTGTATCATGATGACCAGCAGGCCGGCTTCCTGGCAACCTACGCCAGGCGGCTGGGCCTGACGCGGATCGGCGTGCTGTACGACAAGGGGGACTCTGGTACAAGGCCTCGCGACCGCATTCGCTACCGCGGCCAGGACGCAGAAGCTCTCCCTGGTCGGGATGGTTCCCTATCAGCGGGAGCAAATTCGCGATTTCCGGCCGCTGGTCCAGCAGCTGGCAGACAAGAAGGCGGACGCCATCTTCATCTCGGGTCTTTACAGAGAGGCGGCGTTGATTGCCCGCGCCTCGCGCAAATTGCTGCCCAGGGCCCGTATTCTCGGCGGTGACGGGCTGCTCTCTCCCCGTCTGATTCGCCTCGCAGGCAAGGCGGCCGAAGGGCTGATCGCGCTCACCCCCTGGCACTACGACGCCAGCCGAAGCAGCGTCCGGGCCAAGGCCTTCCACGCCGCGTTCATGCGCGCCTACAAGACAGAGCCCGACACCTGGGCCGCGCTGGCCTACGACGCGGTCGGGATGGCGATCGAAGTGATTCGCGCCGTGGGCCCCGATCGGGAGAAGATCCGCGCCTGGCTGGCCAACAGGACCACGCCCGCCCAGGGCTACCTGGGCGTAACCGGCAATACCTGGTTCGACGCCGAGGGGGACTGCCGCAAACCGCCGATGTTCGTGCAGGTCGCCGGCGGCCGGTTCGGCCTGGCCCCGGTCCAGCTGGTCAGCGTCGAGGACAAGTAGCCAAGACGTCCCCCGCGGCGACCCGGGCGAGCAGGCCGGCGCGACAAGGTCTGCTGCTTTGATGGCCTGCGACAATTCTGAGTGATAACCGAGCCGGTCCACTGGCCCGCCTTGCCCGCGTCGTTGCTGGTCACCTTGTGGCAGCAGACGCCACCTGGCCGGCTGCGACACAGAGCCTCGCTCCACGCTCCAACCGCGGGTCCCTTCGAGAGCCAGCACTCAGCAGGGAAACCAACGGACCCCTGCCCCTGTAGTGATGATCGTACACGAGACGACTTTCTTGGAGGACGGGGTCATGTTGATGGCCGACACGATGGCGATCTTGCTGACGGTTCTGGGGTTCATGCTGGCGTTTCCGGCCCTCTGGCTGGTGTGTCGCGGCCTCTGGGGGCCAACGGTAGAGCGGGCTAGCCGGCGCTGCGCGCGCAATCCGATCAAGTGCTTCATCGTCGGCGCGCTGAGCACCTTGCTGGTGGTGGTCCCGGTCACTTTCTTGGCTCAGGCCGGGCCGGGGGGCGTCTTCTTGGGGACGATCATCGGTGGGCTGTTCGCTGCCTGGGCCCACCTCGGCGTGGCCGGACTGGTCACCCACCTGGGCCGCCAGCTGCCCTCTCCCGCCGATGACCAGCGGCCCTGGAAGGCCACGCTGCGGGGCGGCATCGCCCTCGAGCTGACCTACCTGTTGCCGATTCTCGGCTGGTTCGGCATCCTGCCGCTGAGCTGGATCTATGGCGCCGGGGCCACCACCCTGGGGCTGCTGGATCGGCTCATCGCCCGCTTCTCGGCGCCGGCGCACGGCCCGGCGGCCGATCGGCCGCCGCTGCTGACCCCCGACCTGCCGGCCGCCGCCGAAACGACCCCCATCGCAACCGATGCCGCTCCAGCAATTCAGGGCCTGCAGTAACATGACCCACACAGTCAGTCGCCGGGAGCTGCTCAAGACCAGCGCCCTCGTCGGAAGCGCAGTCACCCTCGGAGGCTGCGAGCGGATCCTCAGCGCCGTGACCGACAAGATGGCGGGTATGCCGGAGTCCTTCGGCGTGGCCACCAGCCAGGATATCGATCCCTGCTTCCATCTGCTCTCGCGGGCCGCCTATGGACCTCGGCCGGGCGATCTGGATCGGCTCCGCGAAATCGGCGCGGAGCGCTGGATCGACGAGCAGCTCGAGCCCGAGAAGCTCGGGGACCTGGCCTGCACGCTACGCGCGCGCCGTTTCGAGACTCTGCACCACGCTCCGGGAACCTGCAAGGAGTACAAGCCGGTTGTCTTGCGCCAGGAAATCGCTCGCCACACGCTGCTGCGCGCCGTCTACTCCCAGCGCCAGCTGTTCGAGGTGATGGTCGGCTTCTGGACCGACCACCTCAACATCCAGCTGGACAAGGGGGACTGCATCTACTTCAAGCCCTGGGACGACCAGCATGTGGTGCGCAAGCATGCCCTGGGGAGCTTTCAGGAGCTGATCCGGGCCTCGGCCACATCCCCGGCGATGCTGGTCTACCTCGACGGGATCGCCAACAAGAAGGGCAAGCCCGGCGACGTGCCCAACGAGAACTACGCCCGGGAGTTGCTGGAGCTGCACACCCTCGGCGTACACGGCGGCTACAGCCAGAAAGACGTGTACGAGGTGGCCCGCTGCCTGACCGGCTGGAGAATCAAGAAACGCTGGAACAAGGGAGCGGTCTATTTCGCCGGGCACCTGCACGACGACGGCGCCAAGACCGTCCTGGGCCAGACGATCCCCGCGGGGGGCGGGGCCAGCGACCTGGACCGATTCGTCGACATCGTCTGTACACATCCGTCGACCGCCCGACACATCGCCACAAAGCTGGTGCGGCGCTTCGTTTCCGAGGATCCACCGGCGGCCCTGGTCGCCCGGGTGGCGGCCACCTTCACCCGCACCGGCGGGCAGATCAAGCCGC
>CAZANL010000027.1:6928-17319 GCA_964486115.1 uncultured Planctomycetota bacterium | reverse complement strand
GCTGGCGGGGTTGCAGTCGACGCAGGTCCAGCGTTTCCTCAACGAGGCCCGGACCGCCGCCGGGCTGTCGCACCCCAACATCTGCCAGACGATGGACGTGCGCCATGACCGGAATCGGTATTACATCTGCATGCGGTATGTCGATGGGGTCTGCCTGGGCGGCAGGCAGGTGATGGACCCTCGGGAGGCGCTGCGCATCATTGCCGCAGTCGCCCGCGCTCTGGACTACGCGCATGGCAAGGGGATCATCCATCGGGACGTCAAGCCGAGCAACATCATGCTCGATCAAGACGGCACGCCGTTGATCATGGATTTCGGCATCGCCAAGTCGGTGCGCAGCGATTCCCAGCTGACGCAGACCGGCGCGGTGATCGGCAGCCCCTCCTACATGTCGCCCGAGCAGGCGTCCGGGGAGTCCGACCGGATCGATGCGCGCAGCGATGTCTACTCGCTCGGCGCCACGCTGTATCACCTGCTGACCGGCCGCCCGCCTTATGAGGGGCGTAACCCGCTCGACACCCTGATGAAGGCGCGGACGCGCCCGCTCGTGCCGCCCTCGCAGCTGGTTCAAGGTCTGCCGCGGGACATCGAGAAGATCTGTCTGAGGGCTCTGTCCAGGGCCCCGAGATCGCGCTACCAGGCGGCCAAGGGGATGGCCGACGCCATCGACAGCTATCTCGAAGGGGGCAAGGTCTCGGGGGTGGTCGAGGTCGGCCGGAGATCCCGGGCGCGGGGTAGGCGCCCGCGCGGTCTTCGACGGGGCGGCCCGCACTGGGTCATCCCGTTGAGCGCAATCGGGTTGCTAGTCTTGCTGGCCTTTCTGTGGAGCCTTGGTTCGGGTGGGAAAGAGGAGGTAAGGCAGGCGACGGAGCTGACGCCATCAGATCGGGCTGCGCGCCATTTCGAGGAAGGGCGGCGCCTGCTCGATGAGGGGAAGGCGGAGTTCTTCAAGGTCGGGCTGGATCGCAGCCGCACCCGGGCCAAGCTGCAGCAGGCCGTCGACCAGTTTCTCGAGTGCCTGGAGATGGAACCGAAACACCCGCTGGCCTATACCGAGTGCGCCAGGGCGCAGATCCTGCTGTATGACGATCTCGGGGCGGGTCACAGTCTGGAGCAGGCGATCGACAACAATGCCTCCCTGCCCGACACCTACATCCTCCGCGGGAAGCTCAACCTGAGAAAAAACCTGGAAGCGCTTCTCGATCTGGCCTGGCATGTCACGCCGCAGATCGAAGAGCGGCTGAGTACGCTGCGGACCCGGGCGGCCGGGGACCTGCGTCGCGCGTCCGAGCTGGGCGCCTCCAGCCAGGTCCACATCCTGCAGGCGCTGCTGGCTTTTGCCGAGCGCCGGATGGAGGACTGCATCAAGACCTGCAACGAGGGGATCTCGCTCGATCCCAAGGCGTGGGAACTGTACAAGCTGCGGGCCGACGCCTCGTTCTATCTGTTGGGGGTCGTCAGGCTCAAGTCGCACAGCCCGGCTAAGATCGTCGAGGACTACGGCCACGCGCTCTCGATCAGGCCGGGGTATGGCGACGCGTTGTTGATGCGTGGCAACGCCTACGCGATGGTCCACGAGCTCGAGCTGGCGCGTGACGACATCGAGGCGGCTCTAGAGCTGCGTCCCCAGAGTTCGGCCGCCTGCTGGTTCATGGGTTCCTACTTCACCAAGAAGGCGAAGCGGGGGGGGCAGCCCGGTCTCTTCAACCAGTCCCTGGTCTGGTACACCAAGGGACTGAAGTACAACGCCAACTCATTCATCAACCGGATGCATCGAGCGAAGGTCTACATCGAGCTGAAGCGATGGCAGGAGGCCTCGGCCGACCTGGAAAAGGCCCAGAAGATCAACCCCGGGCACTACCTCGTACGATACCTGAAGGGTGGCCTGCTCACCCACCTCGGACGCCATGGAGAGGCGATCGAGTCGTTCAAGGCGTCGGTCAAGCTCAATCCCCGTTTCTACCCGGCCTGGTACAACCTGGGGGTGGCCTATTTCAGCACCCATAAATACCGCCAGGCCCGCCAGGCCCTGGTCAAGTCAATCGAATTGGGCCATCTGCAACCTCCGCTCGTGCGCCAGTTGATCGCGCGGATCGATCAACTGCTCGGCAAATAGGCGCCTGAGCTCTGTGGAGACTCACTCGGGTCGACGGTCTACGAACTCCCACAGCTGATCCAGACTCATCGGGCCAACGTGTCGCCCGAGCTCTTGGCCTCTTCGGAACAGCAGGATCGTCGGCAGTCCGCTGACCGTGTGCTGGCGGGTCAGCCTCGGATGCAATGTCGCATCGACCTTTGCCACGATTACTCGTGACGCTTCCGCCTCGGCAAACTCACTCAGAACTCCGTTCATCAACAAACATGGTCCGCACCACTCGGCCCAGAAATCGAGGATGACCGGCAAATCCTGCTGGGCTAAGTCACGCAGCAGCTGCGCGTTGGCGTGGATCGGTCGGCCAGGCCCTGTTTGTTTGCTGCTGGCGACTCGCCAGATCGCCGAGAATGGCCATCTCACGACAGCCGCGAGATTGCTCAACATCAGAGTAACGAACAGCAAGCAGGCACACAGCAATCGAAGCGGACACAGCAGCAGCGGGTGTGGACGATGCTCAATCCACGACTCCATACCGTTGATGGACTGGGTGATACTGCTGCTCAAAGACATTTGTCCTGCCGACCCTATCGTGGAGCGTGAACGAGAGGGGCTTCAGCCGTCGTCGACCTCAGGGTGCGAGCCAGTTCTTCTTGCGGCCGCCGCAGATGAACAGCTTCCTGGCCGCAGTCGAGAGCATCAGCCCCGCGATGGCGTTGCCGACATGTTGCTGGCCAAGATAGTGATCGCCTCCGTTGTTGCGCTTGCTGCCAACATAGGCCGCCGATCCGTCCGGCTGACGGCTGAGGTTGAGGTACCAGCGCCAGTAGTCCATGTGGGTGCGGTATCCTGCGGGGTTGAGTTGCCGGAGTGCGGCTGTGCCGAAGATCATCCCGATCGAGCCCATGGCATGGGCCTCGCGCATCCGCTTGTGGTGCTTGGTCAGGTAGGCTGCCATGGCCTGAGCGCTCTTGGGCAACTGGCCCGAGATTGCCAGCGCGAGAGCCATCGAGCCGGTGCGCGCCGAGGCGTCGCCGTAGCCGGTCTGTGAAGTCCAGTAGCGCACGCCCCCGTTCTTGCCGGTCGACTTGCGGATCAGGGCTAGCGAGCGAGTCCAGGCCGGCTTGTTGATCCGGCATCCGGCCTGCTGGGCTAGCGCCCAGGCCAGATGAGACTGCGTGTTGATCACGTTGAAGCCCTTCCCGCGGTAGCCCACGCCGACGCCGTGCCCCATCTTGCCCTCGATCGAAACGCGCTTCGCCAGGCAGTCGACGCAGCGCTGAATCGTCGGCCTGACCGATTTGTCGCCCGTTGCCAGCACGTATTCGCTGAGGAAGATCGCCGTGGCGCTGATCGGCCAGTTGTCGAGTTTGGGCCCCTTGCCGAATCCATCCGGGATGAAGGCCTTGCCGTCCTTGCCCTGAAGATAGCGCGCGGCCTTGCGGATGTTGGGCAGATATTGTGGTTCGCCCCGCCCGAGCAGTGCCAGCGCACAGTAGGCGGTGATGAAGCGGCTGGCTGTCTGCCCGGTCTTGGCCCGCCAGTTGCCGGCGTTCTGTTGTGAGCGGACCAGCGCCTGGCAGATCCCATGGAAAAAGCGACGGGATTTCTTGCAGTCCTGGGGGAAGGTCGCGGAGAAGGCTTGGGTTGCCGGCAGACGGACCCTCACCGTGACCATTTGTTCGCCGCGCAGGATCAGTAGTTCGAGCGGACCTTTCGTTTCGGCTCTCTCGATCGCCATGCCGAGTGCGGCCTGTGGCCCGTGTCCGCCCTCGTTGACGTTACGTGTGTATTTCGGAAAGCCCTTGCCGGCTGCACTGACGAGTGTGTCACCGACCTTCAATCCGGCTTTGGAGCCTGGGCGATCTGGCTGCAGGAATTTGATCACGGCGTGATTCTGGTCGGCGAGAACTTCGGCGGTGCCACCGATCGGTCCCAGAGGGAACAGCTGAAAGTCACCCCGCTTGGCGTTGCGGGCCACCGGCTTGGGCTGTTTTTTGTCGCCTTTTTGCTGGGCGTCTGTGGTGCCAAGAAGGAGGACGAGGAGCATTCCGCAGGTCAGCAATCGCTTCATGATGCAGACACGATAAACTGCAGCCGGTATATTGTCCACGTGTCCAACTTCACCCGCGAACTGGTCAACCTGACGCACGCCAATGTCGAGACGATCCGCGAGTATCTGTTGCGCGGACGTCGCTCTGTCGAGGCTGTGAACCGGTTGCGTGAGTTGTTTTCCTGCCAAATGCAGCGAGCGGACCGCCAAATTCTCTATGCGCTGACTCGTCATCTGTACGAGGATGAGGTGGCCAGCTATTTGCTGACAGAGGTGATCCGGCACATGGAGAAGCTGGAGGGGCAGCTGGCCCGGCCGGTCAGCATCAAGGTGGCCGCGCTGGACTACTTCGAGACGGTCGAGGAAATTTCCGATCGACTGGAGCTGATTCACGAGAACCAGATCCGTCAGCTGCTGCAGGTGGCAATCATCGATGAGCTGACCGGTGCACACACACGTGAGTTCTTCGACTATCGCCTGCAGGAGGAGCTGGAGCGCAGCTGGCGTTACGGGCGGCCACTGACGCTGGTGCTGTTCGACATCGATCATTTCAAAGAGTACAACGACGCTTACGGTCATCTGGCGGGCGACGAGGTACTGCGCGGTCTGGGGCGCCTGGTGCGCAGTGGGAAGCGCGACCCGGATCTGTTTTACCGATACGGTGGGGAGGAGTTTGCCCTGCTCTTGCCGGTGACCGATGCGATCAAGGGGGCGCGGCTGTCTCAGCGGATTCTGGAGGAGGTGCGTGAGGAGTTGCCAGTGACGATCTCGCTCGGCATTGCCGAGCTGACCTCGGAGATGGATGCGGACGCCCTGGTGGCACAGGCGGATCACAACCTCTACCAGGCCAAGAATACGGGTCGCGACCGCGTCGTGACTGAGCAGACGAGCGAAGAAAGGGAGGACGATGGAGGAGGTTGACAGGCTTTGGGGCGAGCGAGCCGCCGAGGGCTCGGCGGAGAGTTTGCAGCGGCTTCTGGAAGAGAAACTCTCCGCGGCTGACGAATACGAAACGCGTTGGCGATTGGCTCGGCTTTTCTGGTGGAAAGCCGAGGGTGCGTCGGATGCCGACTCCAAGGCCACATTTGCCAAGCAGGGCATGGAGCACGGTCGCGAGGCGGCCCAGCAGGATGGGAGCCGTGTCGAAGGGCACTTCTGGCTGACCGCTGCGATGGGGGAGTACTCTCTGGGTGTCAGCATTCTCAAGGCGCTGGCCGAGGGGCTCGAGGGAGAGTTCAAGAAACACTGCGAGGCGGCCTACAAGCTGGACAAGTCCTATGAGGGGGGAGCCCCGGCTCGTGCCTTCGGTCGTTTCTGGTTCAAGCTGCCCTGGCCCAAGCGGAACCTGAAGAAGTCTCTGCGCCTGCTACAGGAGGCTGTCGGCCTGGGGCCCGCGCGGGTGATGAATCACCTGTTTCTGGGGGAGACCCTGATCGCGCTGGGAAAGAAGGCGGAGGGGCGTCAGGAGGTCGAGTCCGTGTTGTCCAGCGAAGAGCTGGATCCCAGTGAGGCCCCCGATGTGCCGCGCTACAGGAAACAGGCCGAGCAGGTTCTGGCGGAACTCTGATATGGCGCAGGAGCTGGGGCAGATTGTCGGGAAGATCAACCAGGAGATAGACTCGCTGCGGGGCAAGATGGAGCGGTCTAGCGATCGAGCGCGTCAGGAGCAGGAACGCCTTTCCAGGGCGCTGGTCGAAAGGGAAGACCAGGTGCGCACTCAGGAAGTGGAACTGCGACGCTTGCGCAGCGAGCTGGCAGGAATCGAAAACCGACTGGAAGAGCTGGCGGCCATGCTGCTGGACCTGCTCTCCGCCGAAGAGGTTGAGTGAACCTTCGCTTCAAGTGTGACTGCGGCTGTCTGATCGTGGTGCCGATGGGCCAGGCGGGCAAGCGGGGGCCCTGTCCGAGTTGTGGCAAGCTGGTTCGCGCTCCGATGGCTCCTGGCGTTCCGGCGGTATCGGTGCAGCCCGAGGTGCTGCCGACGCTGACTGCGGCGCCGCCGTCTGCAGGGCAGGAGTCCGCGGTAGCCCCTCCCCGGAGCCCATTCGTAGAGCCCCTGCCGCTGCTGTCGATGCATCCTGAGTTCGATGACGTGGCACCGCGAAAGAGGACCACCGCCATCTTGCGTCCAGGCACGATGCTGGCGCCCCGTGAGGAGGTCTTGCCTCGCCCCCGGGTCGACGTGGCGCATCGATCCTGTCCAGAGTGTGCGGAGCAGATCAATGCTCGCGCCACCGAGTGTTTCTACTGTCGTGCCGAATTTCAGGCAAAAAAAGGCGGCCTGACTCGCCGCATCCTTCCGGGGCAGCTCTATGCGGGGGTCGGGGGGATGTCGACTCTTGCGCTGCGCTTCTCCGTTCTGGGACTGATCCTGCCGGTTTACGCGCTCTCGTTGATCGGCATCGGACTGGGTGGGCAGACCTTGCGCAAGGCTCCCGAGGGACGCGCACAGACCAAGCGTCAGGCGGAGATTGCGATAGGTCTGGGGGTGGCCGGCTGCGTGATCTCGACTTTGCTGATCCTGTTTTACTTCAATCGCTAGCGGTGCCGACTCTGTTTAGCCATGCCGCGGTGGGGTTGATCGCCAATCGACTTTGCCCTGCCGAGATGCGAGACGACCGGAAGTTTCTGGCGCTCTCCCTGGCGCTCCCCGTGCTGCCCGATGCAGACACCCTGATGCACTTCTGGGTCCCTTACGAGCATCTGCTGGGGCACCGTGGGTTTTTCCACTCGTTACTGTTTGCGCTGCTCTGCGGGGTGGCTGCTGCTGCGGTCTGCCGTAGGCTCTCAGACTGCTGTCCGGGTGGAGGCCTGGGGCTGGCAGCCTACTTCTTCTGTGTTACCGCCAGTCATGGGGTCTTCGACGCGTTGACCACGGGTGGGCTTGGTGTCGGCTTCTTCTCGCCGATTCACCCCGGACGCTTCTTTTTTTCCTGGCGGGCCATCCCGGCGGCGCCGCTCAGCCCGCTCGGCATGCTCTCAAGCTATGGAGCCAAGATCATGCTGGTCGAGGGGGGACTGTTTGGCACCTTCGCCGCCGCAGCCTGGATCTACACCCGTCAGAGTTTACGCGGGTGGCAATATTGGACCTTGGGGTTGCTCGTGTTGGGTGTGGGGGCCTGGGCCGTCCTGCTCCATCCGGTGCCGTAGGCCACTAGGGGAAGCGGAGCAGGACACTCATCGAGCCCTCAGCGTGGAACGGCTTGGTCAGCGGTTCTGTGCCGGGGGGGATGAAGTCGACGCGCAGGGGCTTGTGGTCGAGCACCGCCTTTCCTTCGAGCGACAGCTTGAGCGGTCGTTGCTCGTCGATGGCGTGATAGTAGGTCCCGTTCAGGGTCAGACGGGTCGTCATCTGGTACTCGATCTTGCCCTGGACGACCTTGCGGTCCGTCATCCGGATCGTCAGTTGTAGGCCGATCTCGGCGGCGCGCTGACCACCTAGCTTGACCAGTCGCCTGGCCGTGCAGCGGATCGAGCCGTCGATCTTGCGCCCGGTTTCCGTTGCTCCGAGGATTTGGGTGATCGCCGCGGACGGCGCCTGCCAGCTTTCGCCGAGCGTCACTCGACGGCCCGGCATCAGCGCCCTCAGGCTGAGCAGGTCGAACACCATCTGCTGAGAGGTCTCTGCGTCGAGTGGGCCGCTCTCGTCCCACGTCTCGAGAATGCCGGATTCGCCCTGCTGGACCGTCACTCGCTGTCCGTGCAGGGCGGTCTGGCCGACCTGCTTGCCCAGTACTTTCCCGTCCTTCTTGGCCACGATTCGATTCGTCGATAGCTGATACTGACGGCGGATCGTCTGCGGCCGGAGGACCTCGGCCGAGAAAGACTCCTCCTTGCTGCGCTCGTACTGTCGGCCGGCAAACCCGGCCAGCTCGCTGGTCTGGATCCGGTAGTTCATCTGGATCTTGCTATAGCGAGATCGGCGCGTTGCGGGGGGCAGTGGTGATCGCAATTCCACGGCCGACGCGCCCTGGATCGGCACGATCTCGGGATTGTCAACCTCGGTCGGGGTGGGCTCCGGCCTCTCCTTGGGCTGGGGGCCCTGGGGGCAGCCGGTGAACAGGAGACATAAGGTCAGTGCTGACAGGCGGGTGCGCATGGGCGGCAGTATAGCAAACAGATGATGTGTGACCACGTATCAAAGACTCGCAGCGCTGCCGCTGTGTGGTCTGGCGGACCGAATCTCTTGTCTACTGTCGGTTACTGAGGAGACACTCCGTGAACAGGTCCCCGTTGATCATGCTCGCCTTCCTGGCGCTGCTGTGGATTCCCGATTCCCATGCCCAGCGTCTTCGTAATCCGTTTGGCAAGCGCAGTGGATCCCTCTCCGGATTCAACATGGGGATGCTCGGCGGTGAATGCAAGGAGCTCGGTCAGACCGAGTCTCGTGCGCTCGGCCTGAATTCCGGCCAAACGTCGCTGCAGGTGACCCAGCTCAACTCCGGCCAACTGGGGCAGCGGTCCGGCCTCGTGATCGGCGATCAGATCGTCGATATCGCTGGTCGGGTGATCAGCGACAAGCAGACGGGCGTCTACCAGCTGGCTCGCGCCATGGACCGGGCGCTGTGTGCTCGTCGTGGCGCGACGCTGGTGCTCGGGGTGCTGCGGGGCGGCCGGGCGGTCAAGGTCACGGTCAAGATGCCGGGCCTCGGCCCGCATGCGACGTCCTGCCCCAAGCGCTGTCGACATTGCGCCGCCTTGCTGAAGAAGTCTTTCGACTTCGTTCTCGGTCGACAAAAAGAGGATGGCTCGTTTCCGACACTGGTCGGAGGCAACAACGGTATGGTGGCGACGACGGCCATCACCGGCCTGGCCCTGCTGGCCGCCAGCGCCAAGCCCAGCGGGGCGATGGCCAGTGCCATCGGCAAGGCCAAGGACTTTCTGGTCAAAACGGTTGGCAAAGAGAGCACTTTCGGGGGGTTGGGCGGTCGGGGCAGCGGCGCAGACATGGGAGGTCAACTGCAGGGAGCGGGCGGCGGTGGCAACTGGAGCCAGGTCAACTGGTCGCTGGGCTATGGAGCGCTGTTCCTGTCCGAGTATCTGGCTCGCACCGGTGATGCTGCTGTCCGTCAGAAACTGGTCTGGGTCTGCCGTCAGATCGAGGCCAACCAAGAGGCCAATGGCGGATGGTCCCATGGGCCGGGCGGAGCCAACGCACTGGGATATACCGATTTTGCGGCGGTGACCAACGTCGTGCTGTCGGGTTATGGCGCGGCTGGCCGGGTCAAGATCAAGCTGCAGCCAAAAACGGTGTCGAAGGCGATCAACTACCTGGTCGGAACGGCTGCGGCGGACGGGGGTATCGGCTACAGTCAGCGCTCCGGCCAAAAAGGGCACGGAGATGCTGGGCGGACCGGTGGTTCGGTGCTGGCTTTCGGGCTGTGCAGGCAGAACCGGCACCCGTTCTTCGGCAAGATGGTCGGCTACTTCACCAAGAACATGGATCAGGTGCCCGAGGGGCACGCCTCGGCGGTTCACCACTTCGGGATGGCCTCCCTGGCCTGTTTTCAGCTCAGCGGCGCCTGGAAGCGCTTCAACGAGCACTTCCGCTACGAACTGGTCAGTGCTCGAAACCCCGACGGTTCATTCACCCCGCGCCCTTCGAGCGAGTCGGCGTCGATGGGAATCAACAGCGACAGGACGACGGGACCCTGCTGGGCTACGGGGACCTATCTGCTGGCGTGGAACCTGCCCCGTGGAAATCTGCTGATCTATACCGGGAAAGGTCGGCGATAGTGACCAGAAGAAATTGACAGGCTCAGGTGGCGCTGCTAGCCTGTGCTCGAATACCAGGGGCCTGGCGTTTGTCGGGTCCCTTTCTTACCTAGTCGTTAGTGCAGTAGTCGGGTGGTGCGGCAGGACCGGACTCCGACCTCACAACACAACCCAAGGAGTACGGCATGTCGCGTCTCACCGGAACAGTCAAGTGGTTCAATGACAGCAAGGGGTTTGGTTTCATTACCCCCGAGGATGGCTCGAAGGACTGCTTCGTCCACCATTCCGCCATTCAGTCTGAAGGTTTCCGTAGCCTCGCCGAAGGCGATCAGGTGGAGTTTGACTGTGTCGAGGGCCAGAAAGGTCCGGCGGCAGAGAATGTCACGAAGCGATAAGAAGAATTGACAGACCCTGCAGGTGCTGCTAGCCTGCACTGGAATACCAGGGGCCTGGCTTTCGTCAGGCCTATTTTCACTTAGTCGTTAGTGCAGTAGTCGGGTGGTGCGGCAGGACCGGACTCCGACCTCACAA
>CAZANL010000027.1:6393-6828 GCA_964486115.1 uncultured Planctomycetota bacterium | reverse complement strand
CACAACAGCAAGGAGAACGGCGTGTCGCGTCTCACCGGAACAGTCAAGTGGTTCAATGATAGCAAGGGGTTCGGTTTCATTACCCCCGAGGATGGCTCGAAGGATTGCTTCGTGCATCAGTCCGCTATTCAGTGTGAAGGTTTCCGCACCCTCGCCGAAGGCGAGCAGGTCGAGTTCGATTGCGTCCAGGGCCAGAAGGGTCCGGCGGCGGAGAACGTCACCAAGCGATAAGAAGAATTGACAGACTCCGCAGGTGCTGCTAGCCTGCGCTGGAATACCAGGGACCTGGCTTTCGTCAGGTCCCTTTTTTATCGTGGTCGTTCGTGAAGCAGTCGGGTGGTACATAGGACGGACTCCGACCTCACAACACAATTGCATTCTGAAGGAGTAGGGCATGGCTCGTATTACCGGGACCGTCAAGTGGTTTAACGACAG
>CAZANL010000027.1:0-6383 GCA_964486115.1 uncultured Planctomycetota bacterium | reverse complement strand
CAGTCCGCTATTCAGAGTGAGGGTTTCCGCACCCTCGCCGAAGGCGAGCGGGTCGAGTTCGATTGCGTCCAGGGCCAGAAGGGTCCGGCGGCAGAGAACGTCACCAAGGTCGAGGGCTAGGCCTGAACCCATCGCACAACGATGCCGCGGCGCGCAGTGGTGCCGCGGCGTCGCATCCCACCTTCGCTCCGTCGCCTGACGAGTGCACTGCAAGGAGAACACCGTGGAGATCAAGAAGATCGGTGTGGTCGGCTGCGGTCAAATGGGCGGCGGCATTGCACAAGTAGCTGCTCAGCTTGGCTTCGAGGTCACGATCAGAGAAGTAAACGACGACCTTTTGCAAAAAGGGCTCTCCCGGATCGACAAGTTCCTGGGCCGCTCCGTCGACAAGGGTCGTCTGTCGTCCGATGAGAAGTCGCAGATTCAGAGCAGGATGTCTGGCACGACCGATCTGGAACAGCTGGCTGACTGCCAGCTGGTGATCGAGGCGATTATCGAGCGCTTCGAGGCCAAGGCCGAGGTGTTTCAGGCGCTCGATAGCGTGTGTCCGTCGGAGACGATCTTCGCGTCCAACACGTCGAGCATTTCGATCACCGCGATGGCGGCCAAGACCAGCCGTCCCGAGAAGTTCATGGGCATGCACTTCTTCAACCCCGTGCCGATCATGAAGCTAGTCGAGCTGGTTCGTCCTCTGCAAGCCAGTGACGAGACCTATCAGGTGGTTCACGATCTGGCGGTCACATTGCGCGAGAACGTGATCAACTCCAAGGATACCCCCGGGTTCATCGTCAACCTGTTGCTGGTGCCCTTCCTGTTCGATGCGATTCGAGCTCTGGAGAGTGGCGTGGCGACCGCCGAGGATCTGGACACGGGTATGAAGATAGGCTGCAATCATCCGATGGGTCCGCTCGAGCTGGCCGACTTTGTCGGCCTGGACACGACGATGTTCATCGGAGAGGTGCTCTATCGCGAGTTCGGCGACCCCAAGTATGCCACGCCGCCCTTGCTGCGGCGAATGGTCGAGGCTGGACGGCTGGGCCGTAAGAGCGGCCACGGTTTCTATACCTACTAGGAGGGGATCGTGAGTTTCGAGAACCTGCTCTACGAGGCGGCCGATGGCGTCGCGCTCGTCACCATCAACCGTCCGGACAAGCTCAACGCCCTCTCGGGGGCAACCATTGCTGAGTTGACCGAGGTGTTTCGGCGCATCCAATCGGATCCCGAGGTCGGTACGGCGATCTTGATTGGCGCCGGCGACCGCTCTTTCGTCGCGGGCGCCGACATTGCGGAGCTGGCGAGGATGTCGCCCACGATGGCTCGTGAGGCGGCCATCCAGGGACAGCAGCTGACACGTCTGATCGAGACGCTCGGCAAACCGGTCATCGCTGCGATCAACGGGTTCTGCCTCGGTGGGGGGATGGAGCTGGCGATGGCCTGCTCGATTCGCCTGTCGCATCCCAAGGCGTTACTCGGGCAGCCGGAGGTCAAGCTGGGACTGATTCCGGGGTACGGCGGCACCCAGCGGCTGCCGCGGCTGGTGGGCCGCGGCAAGGCGCTAGAGTTGATCTTGAGTGGCGAGCCGATCTCGGGGGAGGAGGCCCATCGCATCGGCCTTGTCGATCGGCTGGTGACCGTCGGCGAGTTGCCGGAGGACAAGAAACAAGCTGCAGCCGCTCTGCGCGCAGCGCTGCTGGAGGAGGCGCAAGGCCTGGCTTCTACGATCCTGCAGCGCGCCCCCATCGCGGTGCGCTATGCTCTGGAAGGGGTCAACCAGGGGTTGGAGATGCCACTCGCCGAGGCGCTGAGTCACGAGGCGGGACTGTTCGGCCTCTGTTTCGCTACCGAGGACTTCCAACACGGTACGCAGGCGTTTTTGAATAAGCAGAATCCGCAGTTCAAGGGACAATGAGATGACCGAGATTGCGATCGTCGGCGGCGCACGTACCGCGATGGCCGAGTACGAGGGAACCCCCGGTCACGGGGCGTTCGCTAGCACCTCTGCCGTCGTGTTGGCGGCCGAAGCGAGCAAGGAAGCACTCAAGCGGGCGCGGGTGTCGCCGGATAAGATCGAGCACGTCGTTTTCGGCAATGCGATGCAGACCGGCGATGACGCGATCTATGGCGCCCGGCACGTCGGGTTGCGCGCGGGGGTGCCGATCGAAGTGCCCGCCTTCACGGTCAACCGGCTCTGTGGCTCCGGGATGCAGTCCTCTATCGATGGCGCGCATCAGATCCTGCTTGGCGAGTCGCGCTACGTGCTCGTTGGGGGGATGGAGAACATGTCTCAGGCGCCCCATGTCATACGCGGTGCTCGTCGCGGCTTTCGGCTGGGTCAGGGCAAGCTCGAAGACCTGTTGATGTCCTCGTTGATGGACCCTTTCTGTGGCTTGTTCATGGCGCAGACTGCAGAGAAGCTGGCTGCCCAGTATGGAATCGATCGCGAGGCGCAGGACGCCTTGGCCTATCGCAGCCATGATCTGGGCACCCAGGCGGTGCAGGATGGCGTCTTCGGAAGCGAGATCGTTCCGGTGGAGGTCAAGTGGCAGGGTGAGCGGGTTGCCTGGGTTTCGGACGACCACATCAAGCCGGACACCAGCGTCGAGGCGCTGGGCCGGCTTCGTCCGGCGTTCGGCAAGGAGGGCACGGTGACCGCCGGTAATGCCAGCGGTATCGTGGATGGTGCCGCGGCCTTGGTCATGACCTCCGTCGAGGAGGCTCAGCAGGAGGGACTAGACGTCCAGGGAATCCTCCGGGCCTGGGCCGTCGTCGGGGTGCCGCCGGACATCATGGGCATCGGCCCGGCACCTGCGATACGGGCCGTGGTGGACAAGGCCGGCATCGGGATCGACGACGTCGATCTGTTCGAGATCAACGAGGCCTTCGCGGCACAGTATCTGGCGGTCGAGAAGGATCTCGAGCTGGATCGGGAGAAGGTCAACGTCAACGGTGGGGCGATTGCACTAGGCCATCCGCTTGGCGCTACCGGTGCGCGGCTGATCCTCACGCTGCTGCGCGAGATGGGCCAGCGAAAGGTGCGGTACGGCATCACCAGCGCCTGTATCGGTGGCGGTCAGGGTATCGCTTTGCTCTGGGAGCGGCCCTAGGCGGCTGACCTGGCCTCAGGGCCAGCGGAACCGCGAGCGTACTCCACCACGAGACGCACGCAGCCGGTGGAGACTCTCCCTGACGGCCCGAGCTAGATCGAGGTCAGGTTGGAGGAGGACGGTGCCTGCGCCGCCTCGTGCGAGATGTAGTCCCGCAGCAACTGATACTGGGCCTCGAAAGCGTGAACTGTGACGCCGGTAGGAGACTTGAAGAAGGATGCCAGGTGGGGTTGCAAGCCTCCCTGACCCCGGCGGTCCGCGTGGTCCAGCAGGCGGATCATGTCCAGCACCAGCGGTGCGGCGAGGACCGAGTCACAGCCCTGCCAGATCAGCTGGAGGATCATCCGCGTTCCGAGAAAACCCTCGAAGTGGATGAAGTCCCAGGCGGTCTTCCAGTCGGCCAGCGAGGGAACGTAGTCGATCCGTACGCGCGAGTGGGCGTCCGGGTCGCCCAGTAGTTCATCCAGGCCCTCGGCCTTGGCCGCCTGCTTGGCTCTGTTGTTTTCCGGCGAATCCAGCACCTGGCCATCCCGGTTCCCGAGAATGTTGTGTCCCTCCCAGGACAGAACCCGGAGCTGGCGGGCCAGAAACATCGGGGCGAGCGTTGTTTTGAGCAGCGTCTCCCCGGTCTTGCCGTCACGACCCATATGGGGGACGTTTCGGCGTCGCGCCAACTCGATCAGCGCAGGGATGCTCGAGCCCAGGGACGGGGTGAAGTTGAGGTATGGGAAGCCAGCCTCGAGTGCGGCATAGGCGATCAGCACACTGGTCGAAAAGTCCTCTGGCTCGCCGCAGCGCAGCGCGTTCTCGAACAGTGCGAGGCTTGCGTAGTGCGGTGGTTGTTCTCGATGTTGTTCGGTCGATGCCAGGTTGACCACCACCACGCGGGCCACCTCTGTCTCACGGAGGAACGCCCGGAGGTTGGCCTGGATTGCGTCGACAGCGTGCCGTGGACTGCGAACTGCCACGGACCGCGGATTTGAGGTGAGTTGACGTACTCCACGTCCCGCGCCCAGCAGAATGCCGGGGTCGAGGCGGGTCTCGAGCTCTTCGAGAGCTGCCTGACCGGCGGTCACATGGTTGGGGTGCAGGAAGCCCCCCGGGCCGCAGAGTTCGTGGGCGGATTGAAGTGGCGTGGTGCGGCGGATTTCACAGCCGCCGAACACCAGGCTGCCGAGGGGCTGAAGGCACAGTGGGTCGAAGTCAGCCAGCATCGACACCATCCCTGTCGGTCGGGCCAGGCCCTGCGCCAGTGCGCTCGCTCCGACGATGCAGGTGGTGGCCACAGACCCGCACGCCCCGATCAGATAAACACCCGTGCGCTCAACGCTCATGCAGTTTCTCGAAGTAGGTGCGAATCAAACGATCTTCCTCCGGAGGCCAGCGTGGATGGCGGAGCATCTGCTCCAGATCCGGTGGCTGCTTGACGACCTGAGCTGAAAGCGGATCGCTTCGCACGGTTACGATCCGCTCGGGCTTGGCGGCCAGCGCCCCCCGAGCTCCGCCGTCGCCAGTCTTTTCAATTGTCCGCCCCAAGTCCTTTCGGTTCAAGCCTCCTCCTAGCTGCTGGACAGTTCCGCCGAGTCTCGTGACTGCCAGAGCCAGCGGGACATTGCGCCTGGCATGGCTGGCCAGATCGGTCAGCAACGTGCGTAGTGCGTTGGTTGGGAGCTTGCCTTGGCCCGTCAGCCGAGCGACCTGGGTCAACCGTCTAGCGAGCTGGGGATCACGAAGCAGGCGGGCGGCTCGTTCGAGCGAACGGGCTGCCCGCGCCAGGCCCGCCCCGCCGCTGGCCTGATGGGCTAGCTGGTCTAGCCGGTGGGTCAGCTGAGCGGCCTGACCCTTGCGGGCGGCCTGGACCGCAGCGGAGAGTTCGGGTTGGCGGGACAGGTTACGCAGCGCAGCGTCTGCGCCAACCGCCTTCCGCTGCTGGGCCTCGAACTCGGAGAGAGCCTGAGCTCCGAGCATCCGACCCTGCTCGCGGTTGACGCTGCGCTGCATCTTGCCGGCCAGCTGCTTGAACTCCTGGGAGGCCCGCGGAGCACCCAGCACCTCCAGGTGGCGGGCTGTTCTGAGTAGGCCGTCGGCGGCCTTGTGCAAGGATCGCTGCTCGGCGGCTGCCTGCGGGTTGGAGTCGGGAAGGCCGAGCAACAGGAGCAGCACGGCCAGGCATCCGGCCGCAGTGATAGCGGTGCCCGTGCGCGCCCCGAATCGGAAAGGCGCAAGTTCGCGATTGGTGGCGGCAGCCAGCAGCGGTGCTGTTTTCTCTCGCAGGAGTGTTCCGAACGGTTCGTCAGGCGCCTCGAGGGCGCTGACGGTCTGTTCATCGAGCTTCAGCTGGCGATCGACCAGCCAGGCCGCCTCGCTCAGCGGTACCTCCCGCTGGCGGATCGCGAGGAGCAGAATGGCACCGATGACCCCGATGGCCGTGGCCGCGGCGAATGGAATCGTCAGGGCCGGCCACAGATGCCCGCCGATCAGCAACAGGCTGGTCGCGCCGAATAGCAGCGAGGCCAGCAGGAGGCATCGCCGTAACAACTGGCGCACACCGAGTCGCCAGCGAAGACGTTTCAGTTGAGCGAGTGAGGCGGACCAGGCGTCGGACATGACCTCTAGTCTTTCTTCTTCTGCGCCGGATTGTCCTGCGGTTTGTCGGCCGGCTGTAAGAGCTTGTTGAAGTCTGGGAGCGGCATCGCTTGCTGCTTCTGGGGCAGCTTGTTGTAGATCTTCTCGGGGTAGATCAGCAGTTTCAGCTTGGTGCCCCGCTTGGGCATCAGCATGTGGTTGGCGTAGAAGGTCGTGTCGTCGCCCCCCTTGTCGGAAGGGGTGTCGAGAATAGCGCTCGGGTCGTGGTAGGTCACGATCACGGTGCCGGTATAGCTGGCCATGAAGATCTCCTGGCCCGTATTGGGGTTTTTCACGAACCGGCTGCCGATGAAGATCCAACCCGTGCGCTTCATCGGCCGTTTGGCTCTGTGGTTCCAGACCAGGTCCTCGGCGAAGTAACGTCTGGTTTTCTTGGTCTTCGGATCGATCCAGGTGACCAGCACCAGGACCTTGGAGCCCTTGGGTGCGGTCGTGTCCCCCTGGAACTTCCCGCCCGAGCCCTTTTTCAGGCCGAGTAAGAACAGCCCGGTCATCAAGTGGGTCGGTTTGCAGTCGAGCACGACCGCGCTCTCATATGCCTTGCCCTTGGGTGTGCAGGCGAACAGCTCGATCAGACCCCGGTTGAGCGAGACCAGCGAGTCGATCTCGATGAACTTACGGGTGTAGTTGACG
>CAZANL010000026.1:13423-17344 GCA_964486115.1 uncultured Planctomycetota bacterium | reverse complement strand
GCAAGCTGGCCGGACGGGTGGACCATCCGGCCGTGGTCCGGATCAAGAGGGTCTCGCTGAAGAGTAACCCACCCTACCTGGTCATGGAATACTGCGCGGGGGGCAACCTGCGCCAGCGGCTGGAACGAGCGGTTCGGCTGACTTCGCTCGAGGTGGAGCACGTGCTGGGCCAAATTCTGGACTGTCTGTCCGCGGCCCACGCCGCCGGCATCGCCCACCGTGACCTGAAGCCGGAGAACCTGCTGCTGGACGCGGAGGGTCAGATCAAGGTCGGCGACTTCGGCCTGGGCCAGAGCTCGTTCGACGACCGAAGCATGCTGCTGTCTCAGGGCATGCTCAGCCAGGGCGGCGACGCGATCGGCACCTTCGACTACATGGCGCCCGAACAGAAGGACGGGCGCGGCGACCATCGGGTCGACCTCTATGCGCTGGGCGTGATCATCTTCGAGCTGCTCACCGGACGGCGGCCCGACCGCAACGACCGCATCGACACCCCGATGACTGACCCGGCGCGGGAGTTCTGGAGCCGGCTGTACGAGCAGCTGTGCACCCGGGCCCACCTGAGGATGGGTAGCGCCGAGGCGATGCTGGCCTACCTGGAGCAGTGTCGGGAGGCGGTCGCGCCCCCGCCCCCTTCGCCGCGATCCGAGACCGTTTTCTCAGCGGCCAATCCGCCCCAGCCTGCGAGAAGACAGCCCCGGCACCATTTGATGCGGGAGCCACTCGAAGGCCACCCACTCGCGACCATGCGCTCTGGTTGTGCTGATACCAGATCGCTATCTTCAGCGGATAGGAGCGAGTTCTGGCTCTCGTGCGAATCATGGTGTACGTGATTTTTCCCCTTTCGACGCTGGGAATTTGTTTTACGGAGCACCAGCTCTTCTTCCATAGCCTGCCTATCACTGGCGTTTTGATAATTAGCGCAGCGACGTGGCTAACGTTTGAAGATGCCTTCAAGCCAGGGGGGAGTGGTCGTCAGCGATACTGACCCGCCCCCCCTCAGTAATAATGTAGTCCACCTGGTCGGTGAGACCCTGCGTTGGGGCCTTTGGCCAAGGACATCATTATGATCGCCCTCCACTGGCGGCCCAGGTTCCCTATCAGCAACTTGTCTGAGCAATGCACTGTGCGGGAGCAGACCGGCTGCAGGATGGTGGGCGGGCGCGCTGTCCGTTTTGATCACGAGCCCGATGCGTCGGGAATCCCAGGGTTTCTTGTGTCAGTTCACCCCAGCAGAGCAAGCAAGTTCGATGGGGGGGCGCTGGGGCGAGTCTGGTCGGACCTTGGAGTCCGTCTGCGTCCTCCACCCGGGTGTTTCGAGTCCGCTGCTTATCGCCCGAAGGAGCACAATATGCTAAAGAGTGTAATCCGTATATCCCTTCCCAGGAGAACTTGCTGATGAACCATCGATTTTTCATTCTAGTGCTGGCCGCTTTCGTCGGAGGCGCCGCGATGCAAGCGTTTTTGCACCAGCTCTCACCCGCCTGCGCCGATGGTCCCGTTGATGGTGCGAACTCTCAGTCCGTATCTGGTCTATTGATTGTCGGGAAAGACGGAAAAGCGCGGGCCAAGCTGGCGATGGACTCCAAGGGCACGCCCAATCTCTGGTTGGCGGACAAGCAGGGAAACTGGTACCCACAACTCAAGAACATCGATGCTCACGCTTCGGGGCTCGAGGCCACCAAGACCATGCGAGCCGAGATCAAGGCGCTTCTGGCCCGGCCGGAGTTGAAAGTGGACAAGATCAAGGTGCAGCACATCCTGATTGCCTATCGAGGTGCGCCACGGATCCAGGGTATCACCCGTACGCTTGCCGAGGCGGAGCTGTTGACGGCCAAGCTGGTCCAGCAGATCAAGGCGGGCGCTGACTTCACCGAGCTGATGAAAAAGCACAGCGACGATCCTGGGCCCGGAACCTATCCGATGACAGCCGAAGGTCGAGGAAGCATGGTCGCTCACTTCGGCAATGTCGGTTGGCGCTTGAAGGTGGGTGAGGTCGGCGTGGCTCCCCAAGACGCACGGAAGAGTCCCTTCGGTTTTCATGTCATCAAACGCCTGGAATAGCCGCAGTGTTGCGCAGGTTCAATGGGTCGGTCCGACGACGAAATCAGCGGATCAGCAGAGCCACTTGCACGTGATATGGCGTACTTGTCGTTAGAGCGGGCCAATGGAGGGCAGTGGTGACTCGTAACCAGCGACGCCAACGGGATTATGTCGTCGCGACGTTAGAGGACTCACACTCTTGAGCACCAACGCGTATGCTGAAGATCTCCGCGACATCACAGATCACGGATTGGCTTCGGTCGCATGTTCGCAGCCCCCCCCTGGCAAGATCGCCCGTTGGTTGGGAGCAGAAACGGATTTTTCGTACGAGCTTCTCGGTGAACCTCAACTGATCAATACCGAGTTTATCGAGCAGTCCGTCCTTTTTACTCTGTCGGCGTCCGATCCTGGTTTACTTCCGTTTGCTGTGATGCCCGTCGGAAGCTGGGGCGTTTTTGCCTTCGATGGGCATGGCCTCAGCATTCTATATCCAGACGACGACTCCTGCGAACGGCTCCTTCGCCTTGAGAAGCGTTCCCTCACGGAGGCAGACCCCAAGTCCCTCGCGCAACTTCTGTGCCTGGTGAGGCTGAAACAGGCGAAGGGCTGTGTGCACCACGTAGTCATCGAATGCGCGGAGGCGTTGCGAACATTCGCGTGGACCGGGTTTGAGGGCTATCAGGTATCTGAGTCGGAGCTTCAAATCGTACAGGACACAATCATCCCCCCATTGATCACCGATCTGCCCGGCTCAGGCTGGGAATTGTCCTTCACGACAATCCATGGCTGGATGCACCAGCTGAATGAACTTGGCATCGAGGTGATTCATGTCACTCCAGAGTTCACTTTCCGTCGACAACCCAGGCAGGTGCTGTCAAAACGGATTTTTCAGGCAATCCCCTCCATCAGGTATTGAGGCAACCGGTTCAAGAGCCTCTGGGCGGGGGGGCTGCTAAGAGCTCAGAATCCATACCGAGTCCGCAGCCTCGTTGCGGTAGGACTCCTACATAGCAGGCTCCGGGTTAGCCGGCAGAGGGTGCGAACGTATTGCTGGTAGGCTGCTGGTGCAGTCGGCCGGCGGGGTCATCTTGTGACGATGCTGCGTGTCGGCTACTGGCCCCGCTTGCGTCGCTTCGTCGGGTGGGCGTTGATCAGGTCGATATCGAATCCGGTTTGGCGGAGGATCTGCTGGAAGTCGTGGCGAGATTTTTCGGTCACGATCGAGATCACCTCACCTTTCGCTCCCGCTCGGCCCGTGCGGCCGATGCGATGCAGGTAGCTGTCTACCTCGTTCGGGATGTCCCAGTTGACGACCAGATCGATGTGGCTGATGTCCAGGCCACGGCTGGCGACGTCGGTTGCAACCAGGATCTTGATCTCGCCTCGTCGGAATTTCTCGAGGATCTGGAAGCGGATATCTTGCTTCAGGTCACCGTGGAGACTGAACACCTCGAACGCGCGCCCCCAGAGTTCGCGATCGACGAATCGCACCTCTTTCTTCGTGTTGCAGAACAGCAGAATGGTTCCGCCGTGGTGGGTCCGGATCAATTCCATTATGTAGCGAAGTCGCCTGTTGAAAGGCAACTCGACGTAATGCTGGTCGATTTCGGGCACCGTGGCCAGGCCCTCGGTAGTGCGGACGTACTTCGGATTGCGGAGGTAGCGGTGGGCCAACCGAACGATGCCGGGTGGCATGGTTGCCGAGAACATCAGAGTCTGCCGCTCGCTGGGCAAACGGTCCATGATCTTGCCGACTTCCTCGAGAAATCCGATCTCCAGCATTCGGTCGGCCTCGTCAAAGACCGCGATCTCGACCCACCCCATGTTGACGGCACCTTGGTTGAGCAGATCCAGCACACGTCCGGGAGTACCGACCAC
>CAZANL010000026.1:1098-13413 GCA_964486115.1 uncultured Planctomycetota bacterium | reverse complement strand
TCTGGTCAGTCATGCTGACCCCGCCGACGATGATGGAAACCCGCACATCGGCGCCCTTGCCGAGCCAGATAATCTCCTCAGCGACCTGCTGAGCGAGTTCTCGGGTGGGGCATAACACGAGCGCTTGAATGGCTTTGCGCGCTGGGTCGACACACGAAACGAGCGGGCCGGAAAATGCGATGGTCTTGCCGGTCCCCGTTTCTGCCTGACCGATCAGATCGTGCCCTTCATCGATGATCGGGATGGCCAATCGTTGGATGGGCGTGGGATTGATCAAGTTGTGGTCGTACAGGGCGTCCTGTACGTCCTCGGCCAGAGGCAGCTCATCGAACACGGCGGTTTTGATCGCCGGGTCCAGTTCGTCCAGAGTGATCGCCCTTGGTAAATCTTTCGGATCTGGACGGGTTTTTCTTCTGCCGGGCGGTCGTTTTCTGGAGTGGCGTTGATTCATCGGGGGTATGTTACCGCCTTTTGACGCCTTATCCAGAGACGATCCATTCCCGAAGCAGGCGAAGTGCCTCACGAGCGACGGTGGGGGCCCGATGGCTGTCTCGTGAGAGTTCGACCAGCAGCAGACCCTTGTAATCGATTTCGCGCACCGCGGCGAGTACAGGCCGGAAATCGATTTCGCCCTGGCCCAGCGGCAGGTGCTCGTGAACGCCGCCGCGGATGTCGTCGATGTGAAGGTGAACCAGATCGTCCCGCGCTGCGAGAATGTGCTCTGCTGGCGGCTCTCGCTCCACACAGGCCAGGTGCCCG
This sequence comes from uncultured Planctomycetota bacterium, assembly GCA_964486115.1. Lineage (GTDB taxonomy): Bacteria > Planctomycetota > JACQVV01 > JACQVV01 > CAZANL01 > CAZANL01. Next base: position 12,654 of record CAZANL010000026.1, on the reverse strand, counting down.
ATGTCTAGCGTCAGTTTGAATGCCTGGTGGGCCACGGCGGTGGCCAGTTCTCGGTAGCCTTCGATCGATTCGACCAACATTCCAGGTTCGGGCTCGAATCCCACGACCTGCCCGCGCTCGGCGGCCATGCCGGCGACCTGGCGACATCCTGACACGAGCCAGTCCCAGGCCTCCTCTCGATCCACTCCGTCCTGTAGCCGTCCGCTCCAGATCGAGACCACCTTGGCCCCGAGAGTTTGCCCGATGTCCATCGCTCGGCGGTAGAAGTCGATCCGCCGAGCTCGCCCGGTCGACTGGGGGCTGATCAGCGTCGGCTCGTGTTTGCGGCGGGGGTCGAGCAGAAAGCGGGCACCTGTTTCGATCGCGACGGACAGGTTGTGCGAGACGAGCTTCCCTCGGACCACTGCAACATCTCCAGCTGTGCAGCGAAAGGGATCGAGATGGTTGACGTCGAGGGTCAGGCCGACTCCTTGGTAGCCGAGCTCAGCCAGAATATCGAGGGCTGCGCCCAGCTCGTGATGAGCCAGCCCGTTGGTGATGTAACCGAGCTTCATCCGAGAAACTCCCGGCACCACTGCTCCAGCACGAGTAAGGCCCATAGTCGGTAGCCGTGGTCCTCGGCCCCGACCAGGTGTGTCTCGACCAGGTGGTCGACTACGCCAGGTGACGCATATTGCTTCACGCGACTCTCCCCGTTTAGCAGCAGGTCGCGAGTCATTTCTGACAGGTCGGAGCGCAGCCAGCGGGAGATCGGCACCCCGAAGCCGACCTTGGGCCGTCTGCGAATTGCCAGGGGGATGCGGTCGGCAAACAGGTTCTTGAGCAGCCGCTTGAGCTGCCATCGACCCATCCGACGGGCTCCTGGTAGGCGGTCCGCGAGCTCGACAAGTCGGTGATCCAGAAACGGGCTACGTACTTCGAGTGAGTGGGCCATCGAGGCCCGGTCGACCTTGACCAGCAGGTCACCCGGCAGGTAGCTGAGCAGATCCAGCCGACACAGCATCGAGACCGGGTCGCGTCGGAATCGCTGACTCAGCTCGTTGTTCGAGAGTAATCCCTCCAGGTATTCTGTCGTCTCCCACGTGGGGCCACGCAGTTCTGGACGCATCAGCTGATCCAGCTGCTCTCGATCGAATATCGATATCCAGCTGGCGTAGCGTTCGAGTGGAGGCCGATCCAGATGGTCCAGGAAGCGCTTGAGCTGACGACGGCGTGTTCGCAGATGGCGAGCCGGGCCGCCGATCCGATCCCAGCTGCGGGCCAGCCAGTCGGCCAGGCCACTGCCGGGCATCCGGTCATACAGTCCGGCCAGCCGACCAGCCAGATATCGCCGATAGCCCGCAAATAGCTCGTCACCCGCATCTCCGGAGAGGGCGACGGTCACCCGCTCACCGGTCATCTCCGAGAGGTACCAGGTAGGAATCGCCGAACTGTCAGCGAAGGGCTCCCCGTAGTGGCGGACCAGCAGCGGGAGTACCGCGGCGGCGTCTGGACGGACGACTCGCTGGTGATGCGTGCACCCATAGCGGCGGGCGACGAGCTCGGCATAGGGTCGCTCGTCGAACTGGGACTCCTCGAATCCGATCGAGAAGGTCTGTACCGCTTGCGGCTGTGATCTGGCCATCGAGGCGACGACGAGCGTCGAGTCGATGCCGCCCGAGAGGAACGCGCCCAGAGGCACCTCGCTCATCAGGCGGCAGGCAACCGCCTCGTCGAATGCGGCTCTGAGGTCACCATGAGTGACGGGCGGTCCGTGGTTCTCCTGCAGGCTCCAGTATCGGATGAGCCGGGCTGGTCCCCCGTCGAAGATCGCAAGGTGGGCCGGCGGTAGCTGACTGACACCGGAGACGATCGTGGCCGGGGCGGGGACGTACTGCAGCGAGAGATAGAGTCGCATTGCTCTGGCATCGATTGTCGGATTCTGGACGTCCTGCAGCAGCGCGCCAAGCTCCGAGGCGAAAGAAACTCTCCCGTCAGATTCGCGGTAGTACAGGGGTTTTTGTCCCAGACGGTCCCGCCCGAGGATCAGGCGCCCCCGCTGTCCGTCCCAGAGCGCAAAGGCGAACATTCCCGCGACGTCGTCCAGCATCGCCAGACCGTGCTGCTCGTAGAGATGAACGAGAGTTTCGCTGTCACTGCCGGTGGCGAAGCGATGTCCCTGAGCCTCGAGACGCTGACGAAGTGCACGGAAGTTGTAGATCTCGCCGTTGACGACGATCTGAATGTCGCCCGTTTCGTTGGCGATCGGTTGATCGCCGGTCGCCAGGCCGATGATCGACAGCCGCCGATGTCCCAAGCAGATGCTGGCCCCCGCAGCCTCCGTCACCAATTCGCCGGCGGCGTCTGGCCCGCGGTGATGCATCGCATCTCGCATCCGGCGAACGATCGATAGGCGATCCGCAGGTGCTGATCCGGGCTGATAGATACCGCAGATGCCGCACATCTTCCCAGATTGTATTGTCCCGGAGGTGAGGCTACAATCGCTGCAATGGGTAATCCTACCGATAGCCAGATATTCTCGCTCTTATGTCGCCTGCAGATTCTGGGAGAAGCCGAGGCCGAAAAAGCGCAAATCCGTTACAGCGAGGTGAGTGGAGGTCTTCCCCTGGTGCTCTTCTTGCTGGATGGTGGGTATCTCGGCCGGAGTCAGCTCCTCCGCCTCAAGGCGATGGCCAAGTCGGACGGTGGCGATCTCTTCGCCGACGAACGGGCGGTTCTCGATTACGTCTGTGATAAGCTCCCGGACGGTCTGGGAGTCGAGGACAAAAAGGACACCGATGTGCGTCGCGGGGCCCGGTCGCAGACGTTCATCGAGGGTGCCGAGAGGTCAGCGGATGGCGCTGGGGAGATCGAGCCGGGCTAGGAACTCTGAGCGTTGCCGCGAGTCGCCTTCTACTGTCCTCAGGCCGCGCCGCTGTTTGAGCCGAGCTCCACGCTCGGGCATGGCGGTGCGGAAATCGACATCTATTACCTCGCCCGCTGGCTCTCCCGGCTTCCGGACTGGGAGGTGCATGTTCTCGTGGCGGCCTGGGATGGTGCTGATGGATCTCCCGTCGAAACAGTGGATGGTGTGACGCTGCATCCGTTCTATACCCCCGGCCGACCGTTCAATTTGCTGACGGTACCGAGGAAGATCGGCAAGCGGCTCAAGCAGGTGGCGCCCGATGTCGTGTTGCAGGAGGCCGCGGGGGCCGAAACCGGCCTACTTGCTGGCTGGTGCGCCAACAACGATACGCGCTTCGTCTATCGTGTGGCCCACGACATCGACTGCAATGGCGAGTATCTCCGCTGGTCCTACTTCCGTGGCCGGTTATTCCGGCGGGGGCTTCGCGCGGCAGATCGGGTGATTGCGTTGACCCACCGACAGGCCGACCTGCTGGCCGAGACCTTCGACATTCAGGCTTCGGTTCTGCCCTACGCCCACCCACCGATCACAGCCGCTCCACGTCCCCACGCGGACCGCAAATATGTCCTCTGGATCGGCCGTTTCCAGGAATGGAAGCGACCCGAGATCGTTCTGCAATTGGCCCGGCGCCTCCCCGAACTGCAATTCCGTTTGGTTGGCCGACTCGAGGGGGTGGTCGCGGGAAAGTTGCAGTTTGCCGCCAAGAAATTGCCTAACGTGACGCTGCCGGGGTCGGTGCCATACTCCGAATCGGGTGCACAGTTCGACGAGGCCTTGGCGCTGGTCAGCACGTCCCGCTACGAGGGCTATCCACACGCCTTTCTGCAGGCGCAGCGTGCAGGCACGCCGGTCTGCAGCTACGAAGTAGACCCGGATGGAACCCTGGCCAGCGCTGCGTATGGAAGCCTGGCCCAGGGTGACCTGGATCGCATGACCGAGTCGCTGCTGCGATTGGCGAATGACTCCGCGCATTTCGACGGCATGGCCGCGACTGCACAGCGCCATTTCAGCGAGTCACACGATCTGCAGGTGGTCGTGCCGCGCCTGGCAAATCTGCTGGCGGAGGTGGCCTGAATGATGCTGCCCGGAGAAGATCCCGCCCCAGCAGAAGACGAGTCGACCATCGAAGGGATGCCAGATAATTTCGACACCGAGATCGGTTACATCAGCAATGTAGCGAAAGGTGAGGCGCCGGTGCCAAGGCGCATCGGACCGCTCGAGATGCGTGGCAAGCTGGGTGAGGGTGGCATGGGCATCGTCTATCGGGCCCATCACGTGGAGCTCAACAGCGACGTGGCGGTCAAGTTCCTCAGTCGAAACGAGGAGTCCCGGCGCTTCCTTCACGAGGCCAGGACGATGGCCAAGCTGTCGCACCCGGGCATCGTGAAGATCTATCACGTCGATTTTTCGGGCGACACCCCATACATGATCATGGATCTGATTCGCGGAGAGACTCTGTCCGCCGTGATACAGAAAGGTCTGATCACACCGCGGCGTGCCTTGCACTTGTGCGTCAAGATCTGTCGCGTGATCGAGTACGCGCATTCCGAGAACGTGATTCACCGTGATCTGAAGCCGGACAACATCATGATCGTGTCCGAGCAGGACAATAAGTGGGAAATTCGGGTGATGGACTTCGGATTGGCGATGCTGCATGACACCAACCTGACCCGCTCGGGCAGCATCCTCGGTACACCCAGCTATATGTCACCCGAGCAGGCTCAGGGCTGGCGCGAGGCGATCGGGGAGCGCAGTGACGTCTACAGTCTTGGTGCGGTGCTGTACCAGATGCTGACCGGGATGCCACCGTTTGCCGGAGAGTCGATTCCAGAGATCCTCTACAAGGTGGTGCACAGCGTTCCGCTGTCCCCGCGACTACTCAACCCAGCAGTCGATAAATTCGCTGAAGCGATCTGCTTGAAGGCAATGGACAAGACGCCCCGGCGCAGATACCAATCCGCTGCGGAGATGGCGGAGGATCTGGAGAGTTTTCTCGAGGGACGACCGATCAGCGCCAAGCCGCTGGGGCCGATTCGGGCTGGATGGCTCTGGGTACGTCGACATCGCTGGAGCACGCTGGCTCTGCTCAGCCTGCTTGCGCTGTTGAGCTACCTGGGCTTCGAAGCGTTCTTTCCGGGAGCGGTCGTTTTTGACGGGTTTCCTGCGGGCTCTCGCATGCATGTCGACGCTGGCGAGCCGACGACCCTGACCCCTGGGGGGCGGGTTTGGTTGCGGCCGGGCTATCATCGTGTGGTGCTTGTCCATCCCAAATTCGAGCCGTACGAGTTCGATCTACACCTGCGCGCCGGACGGACGCAGCAACATCTGCAGGTGGAGATGATCCCGGCCTACGGTGGGTTGCGAATCACGGCCAGACCGGTTGGCGCACGCATCTCTGTCCGGCCCGGAACGGAAGGTGCGTGGCAGACGATGGGTCTTACGACACGCGACAGGACGCTACGGCTACGCAATGGAGCATGGCAGGTCCGCCTGGACAAACCGGGTTACGAGGTAGCGCTCGTCGCCCGAGTCATCGACGGAGGCAGGACGACCCACATCGAGCGTCCGCTCGTTCCTCGCACGGCAATGGTCCGTCTCGAAGGTGGACCGGGTGAGGTCGGGTTGCGACTGGTTCATCGGTCCAGCGGCGAATCCCGACGGTTTACCTCGAGCTGGTCGGGGTCGCTGCGTGTCGGCTGGCACGATGTGTATGCCAGCAAGCAGAACTTTTTCCCCAAGGGGCCGCTGGGATTCCATGTGCGCGCATTCGACGCTCCCGCAAGGGAGCGCCAGGTCAACGTGCTTCGCATCTTGCTCACCAGCCGAGATCTCTGGCAGTACCATGCGGGAACGCCTGTCACGCGGTTGGTCAGCGCCGAATTGACGAACGATGGCTGCCCCGACTTCGTGGCCCTCGGTGCGGATCATACACTGCATGCGGTCGACGGTTTCTTCGGGCGCTCGCTGTGGCGCCACCGACTGGGCCAGAGGGGTGACCTGCTGCTGGCCACTCCGGATCTGACCGGAGATGGAGGCGCTGATCTGTTACTGGCCACCAGTGACTCGATACTCCACTGCTACGCTGGCAGACAGGCACGATGGGATCGTGTCGAACCGGCATGGAAGGCATCACTGAAGCAGTTGCGCTCGATCTCGGTGGTCCGCGACCAGGACCGTGATGGCACCCCTGACTTGCTGTTGGGTCTGGGTGCGGGGACCCTGGAAATTTACTCGGGCCGAAGCGGAAAACGGCTGAGAATACTCGTCAGCACAGTGGGTGGGCGCCTGATCGAGCATGTCTCGTCGGCTCTCGACCCGGATGATTCGCTGGATCATATTGTTCTGCTGCAGGACAAGCGGGGAGCCAACTGGCTGAAAAGCTACTCCGGTGTGGGCGGTCGGCTTCTCTGGGAGATCCGACTGTCAGGGAGCGAACCGACGCCTCTGGCCGTGGGGGACATGAACAAGGACGGCATTGCGGACGTGTTGTACGCCGCTCGTTCGGCGAACAGTCGAGGCACCTTGTTCGTCCACGATGGACGGGATGGTGCGTTGCTTCACGCGACGCCGATCGGCAGGCGGATAACCTCACGCCCGACAGTTGCTCCACCGGTCAAGGGGCTGGGGCCATTGGTCGGTGTCGGCTCTTGGGGCCGTAGCTTCACGTTACTGGATGGTGCCGGTAAGGAGGTCTGGGAAAACCAGTCCACGACCGGGTGGATTCTGCAGCCGGGCGCGGTCGGGGACATGGATGGAGACGGCCGGCGCGAGGTGGTTTTTGGCGCGACGGACCGGCGCCTGCGAGTGGTGGCGCGCGATGGCGCAAGCTGGGATTACTTGACACCAGGCGCTCTGCAGGCGCCGCCGCTGCTGAGGGATCTGGACTGGGACGGCCGCCTGGAGGTGGTGGTTGGTTTCTCGGACGGAACGCTGAGGGCCATTCGCGGAGCAGAGCCGAGGGCCAGGGCAGACCAGTCCGCCGGAGTGACAAAGCGGCCCGAGCAGTTGATTTTCGGGGCGCCGGCCTACCTCGACCCGGCGAAACTGCAGGAGATCTACAGGCCGCTGATGGCCTACCTGACACGCGAGCTCGGGTTGCCATGCTCCTTGCGAGTCGTTCCTTATCGGCAGGTCATCATGGATCTGGCGGGTGGGCGGTCGCAGGTCGCCGTCCTCTCCCCCCTGTCCTACGTGCTTGCCCGCCGGAGGGTGCCGGGCCTCCGACTGGTCGCCTCGCACCTGGCGGCCAGCAAATCGAGCTTCCGCGGGGTGGTCGTCGTGCGCGACGATAGCCCGTACTGGCGGCTGGCCGATCTACGTGGGAAACGCATCGCTTACGTCGATCCCGATTCGACGAGCGGTTGTCTCTACCCGCAGGCCCATCTGCTCAGCTCGGGGAGCGATCCCCGGCGGTTCTTCGATAAGGTGATGTTCGGCCAGACCCACAACGGTGGGGTAAGGCTGCTGCTGGCTGGGAAGGTGGATGCCGCCGCGACGTTCGGCGATGCGCTCGGGAGTGCGGCCTATCACGGAAACAAGACCGCCAACCTGCGTGTCATCGACCGCACGGAGCCGATCCCCTACGATGCGTACGTGGCCCGGCCGGAGGTGCCGCCGGATCTGGTGCAGGCACTTAGCAATGCGTTTCTTCGGCTCAACATCAATACCAAGGAAGGACGGAAGATACTCGGGCGAGCGATGCGCATCGACGGTTGGCTGCCGCCCGATGACAGGCGTTACGACGGTGTGCGCCGGGTGCTGAAACTGCTCGAACGACACGGAGTGCGATAGTGGTACGTAAGATCTTTTGCGGAAGCAGTCTGTTGGCGGTCACTGTAATCGGAGGGTTGTACCTCATCTGGCCGCCGGTGATCTGGTCTCTCGTCGTGGTCGGTCCGTTGATCTTGCTCGGCATTCACGACATGCTTCAGCCCGAACATACGTTACTGCGGATCTACCCGGTGATTGGTCACGGGCGCTACCTGATGGAAGAGCTGCGGCCGGAGATCCAGCAGTACTTTGTCGAGTCCAACATCGATGGCATGCCGCTCAATCGAGAGCTTCGCTCGACGGTCTATGCACGTGCCAAAGGGCAGCTGGACAAGCTGCCCTTCGGCACCCAGCGGGATGTCTATGCCGAGGGTTACGAATGGATCGAGCATTCCATCTGCCCGGCCCCGGTGATCGACCATGAGCAGCGGGTCTGGGTTGGCCAGGATCGGTGCGCCAAGCCCTACCACTCCTCGTGCTTCAACATCTCCGCGATGAGTTATGGATCGCTGGGTCAGACGGCTATCGAGGCGCTCAATACGGGCGCCAAACTAGGGGGATTTGCGCACAACACGGGCGAGGGTGGCATCAGCCCGTACCACGATAAACCGGGGGGAGACCTGATCTGGCAGATCGGGACTGGCTACTTCGGCTGCCGCAGTTCAGATGGCGGCTTCGACGCCGACCTGTTCGCCGAGCGGGCCCGAGCCGAGAATGTCAAGATGATCGAGGTCAAGCTCTCACAGGGCGCCAAGCCAGGCCACGGCGGAATCTTGCCGGGGCGGAAGGTGACGCCAGAGATTGCCCGTATACGCGGAGTCCCCGTGGGAAAAACCGTCCACTCCCCGGCGGCCCACAAGACCTTCTCGACACCGCGAGGTTTGCTCGATTTCGTCGTCCGGCTGCGAGAGTTGTCCGGCGGCAAGCCCGTGGGATTCAAGCTCTGTGTCGGCTATCGGCGGGAGTTCCTCGGGATCTGCAAGGCGCTGCTCGAGACGGATCAGCTGCCCGATTTCATCACCGTCGACGGTGCGGAGGGGGGCACCGGCGCGGCTCCGATGGAGTTCACCAATGTGGTCGGCATGCCTCTTCGGGAGGGGCTGGTCTTCGTTCACAGCGCCCTGCGTGGGATCGGTCTGCGGGATCGGATCTGTCTGGCGGCCTCGGCCAAGGCCGTCACCGGCTTCCACCTGTTCCAGTTGATGGCGCTGGGTGCGGACATCTGCAACTCGGCTCGTGCGATGATGCTGGCGCTGGGTTGCATCCAGGCTCGTCGCTGCCACGATAACAAGTGCCCGACCGGTGTGGCGACCCAGGAGCCGGCCCGGGTGGCGGCACTGGATGTGCCGAGCAAGGCAAATCGGGTGCAGCGCTACCATGCCGAGACCGTCGAGAGCCTGCTCCAACTGGTCGGCGCGGGCGGCCTTCGTTCGCCCGTGGAGATTTGCCCACAACACGTCAAGCGTCGAGTCGACTCGATCACAGTGCGGACGTTCGCGGAGATATACGATTTTCTCGAGCCGGGTGAACTGCTGGGTCAGGCCGTGCCCGAGCGGTTTGCAGCGGACTGGCAGGCAGCCAGCTCAGATGCGTTCTGATCGACTGGGCCTGTTCCGGCTATCAGCTGGCGGTAGAGCGCGGTGGTCTTGGCGACCAGCCGCTCGACGCTGAACGAATCGGCGACTCGTTGCCGGCCAGTCTGGCCCATCTGTCGGCGCATGCTGGCCGCCTGGATCAACTCGGCTAGCCGGTTGGCCAGCACCGTCGGATTACGTGGCGGGACGCGAAAGCCGGTCAGCTGATCGAGCACCAACTCGTCCATCGCGCCCACGTCGGTTGCCACGACCGGCAGCTCCCAGGCCATCGCTTCGAGAATCACGTTGGGCATCCCCTCCCAGATAGAGGAGAGCGCGAACAGATCGGCCCACCGATACTGATCGTCCAGTGGATACTGGGGGCCGCGTAGCTCGATCCGTCCATCGAGTCCACTGTCCCGGACGTATCGTGCCAGCGGGTCCCGGTTACCGACTCCGACGATGCGGGCACGCCAGTCGAGGGCGACGATCTGGGCCAGGCTATCGACCAGATCTCGCCAGCGCTTTTGAGGGTCGAAACGACCGACTCCAAGAATGTTGCAGGTCGTCCTGCCGTCTCGCTGGGGTGGGACAGGTAGACCAGCGATCGCGTTGGGTATCGAGATCAATTTACGTGGCGAGACTCGGCCAAATCGCGCGGTGTAGTGACATAGGCGCTGTCCGACACATATCTCGCGATCGATCAGCCACTGAGACAGACCGTCTAGCCAGAGATGCCAGCGTCGTCTTTCCGCTACCCGCACAGAAGAGACGATGTGGGGGGTGCCCGCCAGTCCACCGGCGACCCGGCCAATCATGTTGGCGTGGAATAGTGAGGTGTGCAGCAGACGGAATTTTCCTGCGCGAAGCCGGCGAACGATACTCAGAATCCGCCTTAGATCACGTAGGCCGGTGATTTCGAAACAGTCGACAGAGATGCCTGCGGCGCGAAGGGGTTCGGCTGCCTGCCCGGCGTTGAACAGGCATCCCACATGCGGTTCGAACGGTGCTGGCAGATGGGTCGCCAGAGCGACGAGGTTTTTCTCGGCGCCGCCCCAGTCGAGGTCGGTGATCAGGTAATAGACCGGGATGCTCAACCGCGTCGCGCTCTGAATCCTACCTTGGGAATGAAACCGTGAGTCAGGGTGGCCTCACGGTTCAGGTCGAGACGGCTCAGCATACCGTCCATCTCGACTTGGGTGTGATGATGCTGGTGGTCCGGTGCGTACCAGTCGAATGTGTCGTTGCATCTGACGACCTGATCGGGATGTGTCGACACAGGCAACAGCATGTTGAGCAGCCGGAACCGACCGAGATGTGCGAGCAGGCTGGTGTAGCGGTAGAGGCGCTCCGCCTCGAGTGTCGTCGTCCACCGGCGCAGAGCGTTGCTGCTGGCTTCACGGAACCGGACGGCCGCGTAGTGAAGCAGTCGGCCGGGCAGGCCCAATCGTCCGGCCAGGCCGGCGGGTCCCGTATGGGCGAACGGAAAGCCACGAAACTCCCGGCAGTTGCCGGCCCGTCCGTAGACCCAGGCGGAAAGCAGCCCTCCCCGCTTGACCATCCGGGTCACCTGGTCAAGCGCGTCGAAGGTGTCGGGTGTATGGTGCAGGACACCCAGGCTGTAGGCCGCGTCAAAGCACTCTGGCCTGAAAGGAGGGTTGAGCAGATCACCCTGGACCGCGTGGAGATTGGGTGGCGCTTCGCGCGCGACGCGTTCGATCGCGCCTCCAAGATCGATCGCGACCACTCGTTCTGCGTATCGGGCTGCAACCTGGGTGAAGCGTCCCATGCCACAGCCGGCGTCCAGAACCGTCGAACCGTGGAGCTCCTCCTGCTCCCACATCGTCTCTTCGAAGAAGATCTGTTCCTCTTCCAGGGGGTCTCCGCCGGGGTAACGGAGCCATTCGAAGGTGAAGCGGTCTCGGACCTGAGCATTGAGTTGATTGAAGTGGTTCAGCTCCTGCTCGCTCGGAGCTTCGAAGCCGCGCGCCGAGAGCACGTCGCCATGACGGCCAGCAAAGTCTAGCTGGCTGCGTAGGGCGTCTGGGAGCATCCGCGGAATGTCTCCGACGACCGGGAAAAGGTGGGAGTTCCCGCAGTCGAGCAGGCCTTCTTTCTCCCCCAGGGGGACGTAGTCGACCGCATCCCTGCAGACCGGGCAGATCAGGTCCGACAGCAGCTGGTCATCCATGGGTCAGGCCAGGGGTGTCGCCAGCTTCTTGGAAACCCGCCCGACCGCTTCGCCGCAGAAACAGACGACGTCGCCGCCGAGCCGCAGAGCTTCCTGAAGCGCTCGAGCGCCATTCT
>CAZANL010000026.1:0-1088 GCA_964486115.1 uncultured Planctomycetota bacterium | reverse complement strand
GTAGTTCGTGCCAGTCGGTGGTCTCCCAGGAGCGGGCGGCAAGCCCGATGCTTATCGTCGTGCTGGCATGACCAGCGGCTGACTGATAGTGGCGTTTGACCATGCTGCGAAGGCTCTCTGCCTTGGACTTGGCTTGGGCCAAGGAGGTCTCCGGCAGCAGGATACCGAAGACATGCTGTTCGAGGTGGCAGATCAGATCGATGGCACGGAAAGCTTCTACCAGCATGCTGGACATCTCTTCTAGCTGCTCTTCCGTGAATGTCGGGACCGGCTGTTGACTTCGCGAGCTGGTTGGCGCATCGATTTTAACCAGCAATATAGTCATCGGGCGTTCGTATCGTTGAGCCCGACGTAGCTCGCTCTCCAGGGTCCGCTCGAAGATCTTCTTGAGCGGTAGGCCGGTGGCGCCGTCTCGCGCTTCTTCCGGTTCGCTTTTCGGGGCGGTCAGGCCATGGTGCACGAGCGCGATCTCGGTGGCTAGCAGGTCGACCAGCGCTAGCTGGCTTTCACGGAGTTCGGGACTCTCGTCGAACAGGGTCCGCTCTTCCTCGTGGAATCGAACAACCAGATAGCCCATGATGTCGCGACCACTACGCATCGGCGCCAGACACTCGCCTGTCTCGGCAATTCGCTCCGAATCGCCGCGTGCCATCTTGGCATATCGGTGGTCTTGGCTGCGATCGAACTTGCGCCCGGGCTGCGGAAAGGTGGAGTGAGCCAGAAGCAGCTGGTCCCCGTCGAGGATCAAGAACGCAGCTCCAGCGTAGTTGGTGCCGTCTGAGGAGGTTAGATAGGCGGCTGCGGCCTCGAAGAGGGCCTTTCGATCTTCCACCTCCGAGAGAACGGTGATCATGTCGGAGGCACCGCACAGCTTGGACGTCAGCTGGTAGGCGCGCAACCCCAGCTTGGCGGCGGCCAGCGTTTTCTCCCGCTCCCGCTCGAGGGCTCGCTTGTACTTGCCGGTGTTGGGTCCGTAGGATTCGATATAGAAGCTCAGCAGTTGCACCGACAGCCCCTGGCGATTGAACGAGGCCAGACCGATTTGGACCTCCACCGAGGTTCCGTCGGTCGTCTTGATCAGCCCCTCA
>CAZANL010000025.1:3496-17359 GCA_964486115.1 uncultured Planctomycetota bacterium | reverse complement strand
TCTTGATCCGGACCACGGCCGGATGGTCCACCCGGCCGGCCAGCGTGCTCTCGCTGGCCAGTAGCCTCCGGCCTTCGGGGGTCAGCGCCAGCTTCAGCGCGACCTTCTGCTCCGGCGATCCTGGACGGTGGGCCTTGTAGAGTTCCCCGAACGCACCGCGTCCAAGGAACTCTTCGAGCAGGTAACCGTCGATCTGCTGTCCTGGTCCAAACTGAGTGCTGGGTTGATTTAATGTCATCATAGCGCACTAGCTAACGATCAAATGGTTCCCGGGCATCAGGAAATCCCCGGGGATTCAGCGCTGGAGTGGGTGCGGAATCTGCGGATCTGTCGGGAGCATGTCGGGGTGGCGCTGGAGCGCTTGATCGGCGGCCTGAGGGCCGGTATTCGGGCTGCGACGCGCCCCCGGGTTACCGGTAGGGACGCAGCCGTTCGAGCGCCCTGGCGGCCGCATCTCGGACCAGTCCGTTGGGATCCTTGCTCGACTTGCGCAGGGCGGGTAGTGCCTCCCGCTCACCGGTCCGGCCCAGCGCATCGGCTGCGGCGACCCGGACCAGCCAGTCATCGTCCTCCAGCAGTGTGATCAGCAGTGGAGCCGCGCCCTTGGCGCTCTTGCCCAGCCGGCCGAGCACCTGGGCCGCCTGGCGTCGGCCTTCCGCGTATTGGCTGCCGGCGGCTTTCGTCGCCAGTCCCAGCGACTTACCAGGGGAGAGATGCCAGATGGCGACCAGGCAGGCATTGCGGACTCGGATGTCGGGGTCGGTCCGACAATGCTCTGCCAGGGCCGTTTCGGCACCCTTTACCTGCAGGGTGCCCAGCGTCCTCGCCGACTCCCAGCGCACGAGCGAGGCTGAGTCAGCCAGGGCCTTGATCAACGCTGCAGCCGTCTCCGGAGATGTAACGCCGATACGGCCGATCGTGGCGATCGCGGCGCGCCGGATCTCCTGCGTGCCGCGGGACGCGGCATCTGCCAGGGAGGGCAGGGCGAGTTTACCGATCTCGAAAAGCGCGGTCTGAGCGCGGATGTGCCTACGACCTCGACCCCGCGGCTCGAGCGCCTCGATCAACGCCGGCACGGCGGCTGAAGCGGGGGCCCCGATGCTACCGAGTGTCTGGGCTGCTGTCTCGCCGGCGTAGACGGTTTTGAGTAGCTTGATCAACTCGGGTACTGCCGGAGCGGCATCGGAGCCGATCATCCGCAGGCTCTCGGCCGCTCTTCTGGCGAGCAGCTTGTTCTTCAGGGCGCCCCTTAGCGGGGTCACCGCGACCGGGCCCATCTTGCCGAGCGCGTAAGCGGCAGCGCTGCCGAATTGCGGATGGCTGGTGGCCTTGATCAGGTCGGGGATCGCGGAGGCCGCTTTTTCGCCGAACTCGGCCAGCGCCAGAGCAGCGGCCTCGAGGATGGCCCGGTCGGCCAGCGCGGCGGTCAGCGGACCGATGGCCCGCTCGGCGCCGAGCTGTCCGAGCAGCTCGGCGCAGCGCTGCCGGATCGTCTCCCGCGAGTGCTTCAGTGCATCGATCAGCAGGTCGACCAGCTTGGGCAGAGATTTTTTCCGGAACGACAGGTATAGCACCCTGGCGGGGACCGGGCTGGGGCTATCCAGCGCCTCGATCAGCTGTGGGAGCCACTCGTCTCCCAGCTTTCCCAGGGCCTGCTGAAGTACATCCTGTCCCGCTCCTGTTCTGTGATTTCGCTGTCTGTCGGGCAGGCTGCCCAGCAGCGCCTCGATGCCGGGCCGACCCAGTCCGACCAGAACCTCGGTGACCCGTCGGAGTACTTCCTCGTCCTTCTCGTGGCTGGCCAGGCTGGCCAGTGCTTCGAGCTGTAGCTGCCAGATCAGCTGTGCCAGGTGCGGTGGCCAGGTCACAGCTCGCCGACCCAGTTTTTCGGCGTGGCGCTTGGCCCTGTAGCGTTCTCTGTCGGCGTGCGAGGTAGGTCTGACCTGTGGCTGGAGATACCAGGTGCCGCCGATCTTGCGGAAGTTAACCCGCTCCCCGAGCTCTTCTCTCGGCTTGACCTCCTTCCCTGACACGACCGTGCCGCTCGCCTGGTCACCACTGAACCGGACCTTGGTCAGGGTGCTGGCCGTGGGTGGACTGGTCAGCTTGGCCAGCTTCGCGTACAGGGTTGGTTTGTCGGCGACCGCATCGAACATCGTGTCACGGATCAGCGGGTTTTGGCCGGCGGTGGGATCGACGCCGTGAGCCTTCAGCAGCTCGCTCGGCACCTCGTTTTTTTCGGACTTCGCGCGAAGATAGGCTTCCAGCAGCAGTTGTCCGTGCAGGCTGGGAGCGTAGCAGCTGAACAGCGTCTCGTAGTCGCCCTTGGCGCGAGCGGCCTGGGCCTGCTTGAAGACGTCCGCCGGTTGGTTGCGCGTGTGGCTCGGCGCGGCGACCGGTTGTCCCTTGCCGCAGGCATAGAGCAGCGACACCAGCACGAGCATCAGCAGCGGAGTGGATCGCACCATGGGCCCGAGACTACGAGATTTCAGGCGAGAAATCGAGTGGCGAGCCGAGGTCCGAGGCACTATCTTCTGATTCGATGCTCCTTGGCCAAATCGACTGGAACACACTCTTCGCGGCCCTGCTCAAGGCTCAATTAGCACAGGGTCTCACGGTCTTGCTGGGGCTGGGGTGTGCCGGCCTGGTTGCTGGCTCAGTGCTGGGCGGGGTTGGTTTCTTGCTGATGCGCAAGATGGGAGCGCTTCGACTGGCCTCCAGGTATGCCCGCGCCGCTCGCTTCATCGCTGGCTTGTGGCTCATCGTTTCGTTCGGAGTTCTCCTGGGGTTCGTGGGGGGGCTCGAGGGGGTGCTGCGTGGGGCGGACCGAGTCCTGGCCCAGAGCCAGCTGCGAACCGATGTGCTGGATCGGGGCGGTGATCTGACTGCGTTCGGTCTGGTTGCGCTCGACATGGCGCTGGTCAATCTCGAAGCGAACGAGTCGGATGTTCTGACCCGAGCACAGGAGAAGGCGCTGGACGAGTTCGCCCGGGGCAAGGGGTCCTTTCGGGTCATCGATTTCATCAAGCGTTTGGAGCAGGCCGAGGAGAAGCTGGTCGAGCCGGCGACTCAGAGCGGTCTGAATAAGGTGCGTGCCCAGTTTTCGATTGCCAAGGGGGGCACCGTCGACTCCTTGGTGGAGCCTGCTCTGCGGTTTTTCGCCAGGCGGATGCTGAAGAAGGAGTTGGAGTCGAACCTCGGTGGGATCGAGCTGGTGCAAGGCATGGGGCGGGTCCTCGAGCGGATGCCCCAGGCGGCCAAGGCCCAAGGCGACCCAGAGACGCTGACCCGGAAGGAGCTCAGCGGGTTGATCGTCGAGCAGGCGTTCGTGCCGGCGCTGGTCAAGCCTGTCTGGCTGTATGTTCGGACCAACCAGTGCCTGTGTCTTTTCGGCATGTTGACCAGCATGCTATTGCTGGGCGGCGTTTTCTGGCTTGGTCGAGTGATCGAGGGCCAGCTCGGCAGGCCGAGCGCAGAAGCAGCGCCGGGCCTCTGAGCCACGACCTCATGTCGACTGGACTGGACCGCACACCTCTCGAAGAAGCGCTCGCGTGAGACGTCAGTCAGAGCCAGCTGTTCTGGGGACTCTGGGTGCGTCGCTGGTCTTGCTGGTTCCGGCATTGCTGGCGCTTCCGTTAAGCGCGTACCTGCCGCGACTCGACCTGACCGCTTGGCCGGCGCTCATCGCGTATGGCCTCAGCCAGTCGGCGGGGCCTGTCGGGCTTCCGATCGCCGTGCTGTTGGTGATCGGACTGATCGTCACGCGGCAAGGTCTGGAGATGGAGCAGCGGTCTTTCGAGGCGGTGGTGATGGTGGGGCTCTTCGGGCTCCTGCTGGGAGGCGGTGCGTTGATCAACGAGCACCTGATCAAGCCGGGATTCGCCGTTCCTCGACCGGATATCCAGGAGCTGGCCCGGTCCCGGGCGCTCGGCATGTCGGCCGCGCAGTTCTACCGACTGCCCGACAAGCCAACCCGCAGCGCCTATCTGCGCGAGGTTCTCGAGGCCCCGACGTATACCGGAGCGCCGCTGCATCCCTGGATTCGTACCCACTGGATTGCCGAGACCGGTTTTTCGTTCCCCTCGGGACACTCGTTCGGATCGATGATGTTCGCCAGCTTCTTCTTGGCCATGGGTTTCAGCCGGCTCCGGGGCCGGCGGCGTACTCTCACGGGTTTGCTGATCCCCTGGGCCGTGCTGGTCTGCTACTCCAGGCCAGCGCTGCGCGTGCATTCTCCGGCCGACATCACGGTTGGAGGTTTCCAGGGGGCCTTGTGCGGGCTGGTGCTGTTCCTGGCCGCTCGAGCAATCCTCGACCGCAGTAGGGTATAATTTGGCGATGGTCATAGACCGCGAGAAGACCGGTGAGGCCAATGCCGTGGTCCGGCTCTTTCTCGAGCGGCCGGTGAGTGTCTTCATGGCCTTCTTTGCCCTGCTGGTAGTCGGCGTGATCGCGTACCGGCGAATTCCCCTCGAGTTGGTACCGACGGGATTCCAGCCCCGCAGCCTGACCATCGTGATCTTCCTTCCAGATTCCACGCCGACAGAGGTCGAGCAGAAGATCACCCGACCGCTGGAGCGGATCATGGGGACGGTGGCGGGGCTCAAGTCGATTCGCACCAACTCCCACGCTGACGGTTGCCAGGCACGTCTTCAGTTCGAGGAGAACATCTCGGTCGACGACGCCTACCTGCAGGTCCGGGACCGCCTGGATCGGATCCAGGCGGAGTTTCCAGAGGGCACGCGCCGGCCGCAGATCTGGAAGTTCAACATCAACAATTTTCCGGTCGCTTTTCTGGCGGTCAGCCTGCGCAAGGGCGCCCCCGCCGAGCAGCTGCGCAACGAGTCGCTGATCGTCAAGAGGATCCAGAACCGGCTCAAGCGGATCCCCGGCCTGGCTCGGGTCAACTATATGGGGGGCTTCGCCACATCGATCGATATCGACATGCGGCCCGAGCAGGTAGAGGGGATGGGGATCGACCTCTATCAGCTCGTGCAGCGGATGCAGGCTGACAATTTCACGCTCAGCGCGGGCCGGGTCCGGGAGGCGGATCAGGTCCATTTCCTCCGGTCGGTGGCTCGCTTCGACTCGGTGGGCAGCCTGCTACGCTATCCCGTTCGTCCTGGCCTGCAGCTGGGTGAGTTGGCTCAGATCCAGGCCCGCTATGCGCTAGACAATCAAGTCGTACGGGTCAACGGCTTGCGCTCGGTTGCAATGGAGCTCTCCAAGAAGAGCGACGCCAATACCGTCGACGTGTGTCTGGCGCTGCGGCGTGTTATCGAGGAGGAGTTGGAGACCGATCCGCAGCTCAGGGACTTTCGGTTTCAGGTGATCTGGGATCAGGGCACTGTGATCGTCGAGGCGATCGATAACTTGAAAAAGACGATTCTCGAAGGGGCGCTGGTGGCACTGCTCGTGTTGCTGCTGTTTCTGCGCTCTTTTCGGATGACCCTGGTCGTGATGGTTGCGATTCCGGTCTCGCTGTTGGCCGCGCTGGTCGCGATGTTCTTTCTGGGTGAGACGCTGAATCTGATCAGCTTGATGGGGTTGACGCTCGGGGTCGGTATGCTGGTCGACAACTCGGTGGTGGTGGTGGAGAGCATCCGCACGCGGACCGAAGCCGGTGAGCCACCCCGGCGGGCGGCGCTGATCGGCACCAGTCGCGTCATGCTGGCAATCCTGATCGCGACCTCGACGACGGTCGTGGTCTTTCTGCCGTTGATGCTCACCGGAGAGAGCGGCCTGTTTCGCTTCATCATCATGCGTCTCGGACTGCCGGTCTGCCTGTCGCTGCTTGCCAGCCTGCTGGTGGCGATGATGTTGATTCCGCCGTCTTGCCGGATGGCCTTGCGTGCCGGTCAGGGGCAGGCGCCGCGCTGGGTGCCGGGTCTGATCTTGGCGGTGGGTCGCTCGGTGAGTCGGTTTCTGGGTAGCGTTCAGCAGTTGATCAGCCGGGTCTACGTGTGGTTGCTGAGAGTGTCGTTGGGTCGTCGACTGGAATTGCTAGCGCTAGCGATTCTGCTGGCAGGTTCCACGTTCTGGGCGCGTGATCAGCTGGAGCAGACCGACATGGAGCGAGGCGAGGATCGCCAGGTCACGGTCCGGCTTCGCCTTCCGGACCAATGGACGCTGCAGCAGATCTCGGACGCGGTTGGCAAGGCCGAAGATGCGCTACTCCGGAACAAGAGTCAGCTGGATCTGAAGTGGCTGTTCACCCACTTCGATGGCCGGCGGGCATTGCTGCTCTGCTTCCTCAAGGAGCAAGGGCGCACCATCACGCGCAAGGATGCAGAACAGCGGATCAAGAAGTTGTTGCCGGAGATGGCTGGGGTCATCGTGAAAATCGGCCGCGAAGGGGGCGGCAACCAGGACGAGCAGGCGGAGTTGCCGATCGTGCTTCACGGGCGCGACACGCGGGTGCTCTCCAGTCTTTCGGAGGAGGTGGTCGAGCTGCTCAGTGACCTGCCGGGGCTGAAGTCGGTTCACGGACCGCTCGAGGAGGGGCAGCCCGAGGTGCTGGTGCGCATCGACCGCGAACTGGCTGAGCGCTACGGGGTCCGTCCCAACGTGGCAGCAGGGATGATCGCCTACAGCTATCGAGGTCAGTTTTTGCCCAAGCTGCGGGCGGGCGATCGAGAGTTTTATCTGAGGTTGCAGATGGACCGTGCGGACGATCCGCGTCTAGACGAGGTCAAGGCGCTGTTGATCCCCAGTGACAGCGGCACACGCGTGCCGCTGGCAACGATCGCGAGGTTCGAGCGCAAGCAGGCCTTCGACTCGATTCACCGAGAGGACAGACGCACGGTGCTGCGGATTCGGGCCAAGACCGATGCCAAGGATCTGCCCAAGCTCGCGGCGTTGATCGATGCCCGGCTGCGAATGTTGCGCTTCCCCGAGGGGTACGGTTTCAAGAAAGAAGGCCGGTTCGAGGAGATCGCCCGGCAGACCGAGGAGTTCAAGAAAATGGCCTGGCTTGCCGTGGCGCTGGTCTTCTTGCTGATGGGCTTCTTGTTCGAGTCCTGGCTGCTGCCGCTGGCGATCCTGGCGTCGATCCCCTTTGCTTTCTTTGGGGTCTACTGGGTTCTCTACTTGACGAATACTCCGATGGAGGTGATGTCTTTCATCGGGCTGATCGTGCTGATCGGCATCGTGATCAACAACGGTGTGGTGCTGATCGACCGGGTGCACACCCTGCGGAGCGAGACCGACCGCTTCACGGCGATCGTGCAGGGAGCCCAGGAGCGTTTCCGTCCGGTTCTGATGACGGCGCTGACCACCATCGGCGGTCTCTTGCCGATGGCGCTGGGAGACTCCGAGGTGACCGGAATTCCGTACTACCACCTGGGCCGAACCGTGATTGGCGGCCTGGCGGCGTCGACGTTCATGACGCTGCTGCTGGTGCCGGTGATGTACACCTTGTTCGACGATCTGAGTCAGGTCGGCCGCGGGTTACTCGCGCGGCGGTCGTTGCGTGAGGCGCCAGCTTCATGAGTGTGATCCAGCCGCCCTCCCAGGATAATACCCAGGAGTCCAATGCTCCCCCCGGTGAGAGCAGCCTGGCCAACGTCTTTCAGCGCAAGGTCGATTTCTACGCGGCCAGCATGCACGACAAGTATGGCTGGCTCAGCCGCTGGCTGCTGGGCAAGCTGTTCCGGCCGATTCGGGTCAACGAGGCGGATGTCGAGCGTGTCAAGCAGCTTGCCGAGCAAGGTGTGGTGGTCTACGTCTGCCGCACCAGGTCCAAGCTGGACTACTTGATTTACAACTTCAAGTTCATCGAGCATTCACTGCCCCTGTCCAGGTTTTCGAATGCGATCAACATGATGGCTTGGCAGCCGCTGCGTGAGATGGCCAAGACTGCGCTGGCCAAGCTGTCCTATCTGGTGCGGGGCCGGCGGATGCCGTCACCGCACAAAACGGGCTTCCTCAAGGAGCTGACGCTGGCGGGCAAGAGTAGCCTGATCTTTCTCAAGCGGCCGGCGACACTGTTCGACCGGCTGCTGCGTCCGTTGTGGGATCCGATGGTCAGCCTGATTCGGGCCCAGCGAGAACTCGATCGGCCGGTGTTCCTGTTGCCGCAGATGGTGCTCTGGGAGAAAAGGCCGGACACGCTGCAGAAGTCGTTGCTGGACTTCGTGCTGGGGCCCCGGCTCGATCCGGGTCGTATCCGCAAGGCATTGATGCTGCTGCGTCACCGGCATGATGCGTTCGTGCGGATCGCCGAGCCCTTGAATCTGGCCGAGTTCCTGGCGCGTTTTCCGGACGCCGACGAGGAAGAGTTGGCTCGCAAGCTGCGCTGGGTCTTGCGCAACTATCTGTTCCGTGAGCTGCGGGTGACCCTGGGGCCCACGCACAAGCCGCGGGCCAGGGTGCTCGAAAAGGTGCTGCGCAAGATGCAGCCGGAGCTCGAGCGGATTTCTCAGAAGACCGGCACGAAGCTGCCGAAGATCCGGGCCCGCGCGCTGGACTGCCTCGAAGAGATTGCATCCGATCCGGACTACCGCTTCCCCAGGCTCTGGAAGAGGCTGCTCGACTGGGCGTTGGGTTTGCTCTACGACGAGATCGAGCACATCCCGGCCGAGGATATCGAACAACTCAGGCAGCAAATGCGCCAGTCATCGGTGGTGCTGGTGCCAAACCACCGCAGCCATCTGGACTATTTGCTGATCAGTTACTACCTGTACACGCGGGACATCCCGACGCCGCTGATCGTGGCGGGTGTCAACCTGTCTTTCTTTCCGATGGGGTTCATTTTTCGCAAGTCCGGCGCTTTCTTCATCCGGCGGCGTTTCCGCGGGGATCCGGTGTATCCCGCCGCTTTCAAGCAATACACGGCGCACATGCTGCGCGAGGGATACCCGATGATGTTCTTCATCGAGGGTACTCGCAGCCGAAGTGGAAAGGTGTTGGCTCCCAAGCTGGGCATGCTCTCGATGACGGTCGAGACGTTTCTCGAGGCGAGCAATCTTCGGGATCTGACGCTGGTTCCGGTCTCGGTGACCTATGACAAGATCGTCGAGGAGGCCGGTATCATGCGGGAGCTCTCGGGGGCGCCCAAGCGGCCGGAGAACTTCTTTCAGCTGCTCTCGATCCACAAGCTGCTGCAGCGCAGACACGGGCGGCTCTCGTTGCGGCTAGGGGAACCGATCAGCCTCAATCGGTACCTCAAGGAGAACCCGGTTCCGCAGGGGAGCTACCGTTCCGTGGAGTTCCGCACGGCGGTCGAGCAGCTGGGGCACCACGTCACACACCGTATCTCCAAGGCGCTGCTGGTTCACCCCAGCACTCTGCTGGCCAACGTCTTGCTCTGCCGGCGCGAGGGCATCGTGGCTTATGGCGAGTTGTTGCGGGGAGCCGAGAGGTTGCTCGAATATCTGACTCACGTCGGGGCGCCACTCTCCGATGGGCTGCGCAATCTGGAGAAGGGGCTGGCGGATGCGCGGAGCTTGTTTCAATCGGGCAGCTTGATCAAGCTTGAACGGGAGCTGGACGCCTGGGGTAGACCTAGCGACTGGGGGGGGGTACTCACCGTCGATCCGCGCAAGCGGCAGGTGCTGGATTACTATCGCAATAACACGCTACACCACTTCGTACCGCTCTCTCTGCTCTGTTGGGCGCTGCTGGCCAGTCGCGAACAGCCGGAGTGGGATGGTGTGGAACGGGACTTCGCTTTCCTGCTGGAGCTGCTCGGTCAGGAGTTCGTCAAGGAGCCCGGTGCCGACTGGCGAGTTCAACTGGACCTGGCTGCCGAGTTTCTGGAAAGCAAGCGGCTGCTGATTCGGGATGGGGCCAGCTTCACCGTTCCAGACCGAGCTCGCCGCTCGCTGGTCTTCTACAAGCGGCTGCTGGCTCCGCTGCTGGAGAGCTATCGGACGACCTTGCGCTTTCTCTCGCTGCTCGAGCGCCGTGCGCTGCGCCCGCACAAGGAGGTGTTGAGCCTGATCCAGTTTGGCGAGATCGAGTTGCGCCGCGGGCGCGTCGCCTGGCCGGAGTCGATCTGCACTGCCAGCTACGAGAACGCGCTGGCCTACTTCAAGGGACATGCCGGGCGCGGATTCGAGCACTTCAGGCGGCGCCTCGATTCGTTGCAGGGGGGCTCGCGTGACTGAACAAACGTGTGCGGTGCGGCCGTTCGACCCTGCCACGGATGGTGCGGGCCTCGAGGCGGTGCTGCACCGCACAGTGATCGGCGGCTGGCGCAAGCGTCGGTGGTTGATTGGTGAGTGGCTGCGTGGGGTTACACAGGGGTTGGTGCTGCCTGGGCCGAGCGACGCGTATTTGTTCTATCAGGACTTCGGTCCCAAGGTGCGGATCGACAACGTGCTAGCCCCTGTGGGCCAGCTGGACGAACTTCTAGATTGCGGTCTGCCCGTGTTGCGGCAGCGTTATCCGATCATCGTGTCCCAGGCTGACGCATGGAGCCGTGTCTTTGGTGAGAGCTGGGCGGCTGGGGAGGCCAGCTGGCAACGCCACGATTTTTGTTCATTGCGGGTTCTCGTGCTCGAGAGCAAACTCCCCGCGCATCGAAAAACGACCGCGCCGAAGGGCTATCGGATCAGTGGGTGGAGCGACGACCACGTACCGCTGGCGGCTCAGCTGATGGCGCAGTCGCCCGATCCGTTGCAGCAGCGCGTACCGACCTGTGGCCGGGAATGTCTGGAGGTCATTCGTTCCGCCTGCGACTTCTCGCTGGGGGGGCTGGCCTGGGATGGTCAGCGGCTCGCAGGCTTCGTCACGGTACGGCCGCGCTTCGGCATTGGCCAGCTTTTCGTGCTCCCGCAAGACCAGGGCCGAGGGGTTGGCGGAGCTCTGCTCGACCTGGCTCTGCGACAGCTACATCAGCTCTCGGTTCGGCGCGCCCGCTTGACGATGATCGCGGGGAATCAGGTGGCCTGGAGCCTGTACAGTGGCAGGGGGTTCCGGTCCTGCGACGAGTATCCGTTCCGCTACTGGCTGACGTCGAGCTAGACATGACGACCCTGGAACCAGGACAGCACCGGCTCTACGAGTTGCGCACGCAACTCGCAGCATTCCAGATCCATGATCAGTCCGTCGAGCAGCACCCACGGCAGTGGGGGTGTCAGCCCGCGGAGTACTATGTCGATGCGATGGAAGGTCGATGCGCGCGCTACGACGCGATCTCCGACGGCAGTCTGATCCGGGTCCGAATCGCGCTCGACGAAGAGCAGATCGAGCTTCCGGAGTTCACCGATCAGGCCCGTGATTGCTATCTGTGCCTATCGCCGGAGGGGCGTTGGATTCACGCTCCAAGTGGCCAGCTGAGGCTGGGCGGCGGTGTGGGCGAAGAGCATTTGATCGAGGTCCCGGCGGGTGATTATCGGCTGATCTGGTTCGTGCGAAGCGACGTCTGTCCATTCGTCGACCCCGAGCCGATTCCCGAATCGCTGGCCGGGGACGAGAGCTTGTCCGAGCAGCTGCTGGTGCTTCAGCCGATGTCTCAGGAGGAGCCGCGGCCGGTCGAGGAGCTGGCGGCGGAGGAGGTGGTCTACGACGACTGGTACGGGATCCAGCTCGAAGAGGACCCCCAGGTTCTTGCTCGCCAGCTCGATGAACCGGACGAGATGGGGTACCGCCGGCTGGTCCTGCTCTATCGGCTGGCCCAGCTGGACCATCCCGACGCTCGGGCTGTGCTGGAGAAGGTCGCTGAGCAGAAGACGCAGATGATTCTGGCGATCGTGGCACGGCAGGTCCTCTCCGGCGGGCATCAGGTGGGTGGTCCCGCAAGCTTGGATGGACTGCCGGTGCCCGGGCATCCGTGAACCCCCGACGTCTGTTGTTCGCCACCGGCAGGGTTTTCCCCGACGAGATCGGCGGATTGGCGCGCTTGGTGGCGGTGCGGGCCAGTTCGCTCGCCGCGCTGGGCCATGACGTGGCTGTCGTCACGCGGAACCCTGGAGGTCTGCCGGATCGTGAACGGCGCAATGGCGTCGAAATCTACCGCTTCCATTCTCCGGCCAGCCCACTGGCCAGATATCACGCGTCCTACCTGGCTGGAGCGAGGTTGGCGGCTCGAGTTGTGCGTGAGCGGCAAGTAGAATTGGTCGACGTTCATCATCCGCTACTGGGCGCTGCGCTGGGCGGTGACGTACCGCGCATCTACAACTTCTATGCGTCCTGGGCCAGGGAGTGGCGGCAGGAGGAGCAGGCCCGCGGGGGCGGCGGTGTCGTGCGTCAGCTGGCCGCCAAGGGGTTTTACCAGTACCTGCTGGCGGCCGAGCGCCGGGCAGCGCGGCGGGCCCAGAAGGTGCTGGTCCTCTCCGAATATTCGGCGCGACTGGCGAGCCAGACCCTGCGCTGTGACCGTACCCGGACAGAGCGTGTTCCGGGGTCTGTCGACCTGGCGGCCTTCCGGCCCGGCGCGGCTCAGCGCACCCGGTTCGACCTGCCGGTCGACGCTCCGTTGCTGGTCAGTGTGCGTCGGCTGGTGCCTCGGATGGGACTGGAAATGCTGGTCGGCGCGTTGTGCCACCTACCCGATGCGGTTGGCCTGGCTATCGTCGGTAGCGGTCCACTGGAGCCTTCTCTGCGCAAGCAAGTGGCCCAGCTTGGCCTGGATGAGCGCGTGCGCTTTCTCGGGCGGGTCGATGACAGCGATCTCCCGCTGATTTATCGCTGTGCCGATCTGTGCGTGGTGCCGACGGCCGCCTACGAAGGCTTCGGGTTGGTCGTACTGGAGTCCCTGGCCAGTGGGGTGCCGGTGGTTGCCACTCGGGTTGGCGCGCTGCCCGAGCTCCTGGAACCCCTCGCCGAGCGTTTGTTGGCGGATTCCTGTGATTCGAACGCCCTGGCTCGCGCCATCTCAGCCGCGTTGGCCGACCCGCTGTCTGCGGAGGTGTGCCGTGCCCATGCCCGGACCTACTCCACCGACCGAGAAGCTCTGGCCTTGGTGTCGGTCTACGAGCAACTGCTGGGGTGATAGCCTGTGACCGTGGGGTGCGATCCGCGGCTTCCTTGGGAAGATCTCAGTCGTCACTGGGGGCGGCTAGCGCCACGCGGTTCTTTCCGCTCTGCTTGCTCTGATAGAGGGCCCTGTCGGCGGCCAGCAGGACGGAGCGGGCGTTGGGTCCATTGTCAGGAAACGTCGATATCCCAATCGAAACCGTCAACGTGCCGCCTGGAAAGTCAGTCCCCGAGATTTGATCGATCAGCCGCTGACTGACAGTGAATGCGCCCTCCGAGGTGTTCTCCGGGAGCAGCAGCACGAATTCATCGCCGCCATAACGGGCCACGATGTCGATGCTGCGCGTGCCGTGCATCAGGATCCGACCGATCGTGTGCAGTGCATCGTCGCCGGCCTGATGGCCGCAGGCGTCGTTGTAGGGCTTGAAGCCGTCGAGGTCGATCATCAGCACCGCGAACGGCTTTTCGTGGCGCGTAGCTCGGGCGACCTCCCGCTCGATGCAGGTCCTGAAGTAGCGCATGTTGTAGAGCTCGGTCAGCCCATCCGTGATTGCCGACTCTGTGGTCCGCTCGAACAAGCGGATCTCGACGATCTTGGGATTGTCGAGCATCTTCTCGATCGTTAGCAGGTAGTCCAGCGTGGCGACTCGGATGTCGACGGTCTGGGTCATCTTTTCGGACATCTGCCTTTGATGGCAGAGGATGTTCTCCCATCGCTGCCGCGCCTCCGCTTCCGGAAGGTCGAGATGTGTCAGCGTCGAGAACAGGTCGGTGTAGATCACCTCTCCCTCGTCCTTGGCGAACTCTCGCAGACGGCGGTCGATCTCTTGTGGGGCCAGCGCGGATTTGTTGAATAGCTCGACGAGACGGTCGCGCTGTTGCTTGCGCTCGTAGAACGTGCTCATCCGTCTGCTCTCGCCGTCTTTCTTCTTCGTCATCGCT
>CAZANL010000025.1:0-3486 GCA_964486115.1 uncultured Planctomycetota bacterium | reverse complement strand
CGTCAAGGCACTTTACGGTAAGCCGTTCTGGGTGGGCCATAATCCCGGTGTTCAGGCCCGGCACGAAGATTACTATAGTTCCAGTCATGAGAAAGCTCGCACTGCTATTGCTGTTCGTCGCTGCCCCCGTACTGCTGGCCAATGACGCGGATGTGGAGAGGATCCGGGAGAGGTATCGCCAGGCCCTGCCCTCGAAGGAGGATCTGCGGGTCTACGAGCTCGACTGGGCAGCGAACTTCTCGGCGGCGCGCAAGAGGGCCAGGACCGAGAAGCGTCCGATCTTGCTGATCGTCGTGCGCAACAGTTACGGCAACATCTACACGGGCCACTGCTGAGCCAATGCGGTGCAGGTGCGGGGGCAGCAGCTCTCCGACCCGGCGGTCGTCGGGTTACTTCAGCCGTTCATCGTGACCTACTGGAACGGGGCGCACGAGGTGCGGATGAAAGACCAGGTAATGAAGATATTTCGCCAGGCAAATTTGCGCGAGCAGAACAACATGTTTGCCTTCGTGTTGGACCACGAGGGGGCGTTGGTGTACGGATTTCAGTGTTTCGAAGGGCGGGTCCCACGCGGTGGGCCTGTCGAGAACTCCCGCTACTTCAAGAAGCAAATCGACCTGGCACTGTGGGGGTTGCGGCTGCCGAAGCAGAAGCGCAAGTCGAGGCTCTCACTTCCAGATGTTAGCGACGGAGTCCGCTTGTACGTGCGACTCGCCGAGACACAGGGTGCGTACGCCAAGCCCGTGGTCGAAACCGTCAAGATGAGCGAGGCTGTGCGTCGGGCGCTGGCTCGCCCATCCCAGAAGACCACGATTCCGGCCTCGACGCTGGCCTCTTGGCTGGGACAGATCTACCCGCCGGGGATGATGGAGCAGACCAACCGGGTGGAGCGGATTACCGGGGACCTCGAATTCCGGCCCGTTGGCCGCTCCTATGCGATATTGGAGGGAAGCGTCGGCATCACCCTTGGCGGCCAGAGCTATCGCGGCACGCTCTCGGTGGTTGTGAGTTACGGCCAGAAGCGGGTGATCCGCGGCGTGTACGAGGGAGCCTATCCGCGCTACGACCGCTATCGGAAGCAGACCCGGAGCCTGCGGCTGGTCGCGGCGATCGAGTCTCGCCCGAAGTGAACAAACAGTGATGAAATCCCATCGGGGGTAATGCGGCAGCTCGGGTGATATAATTGCCGCCCATGGCTTCCGCAGTGTTCGTTTCCCTCGTTACCATTGCGGGCTTCCTTGCGGCTTATTTGATCTATGGCCGCTATCTGCGCACGCACATCCTCTCGCTCGACCCGCAGCGCCGGACACCGGCTTACGAGCTGGAGGATGGGGTCGACTACGTCCCGACCAACCGCTGGGTGCTTTTTGGTCACCACTTCGCCTCGATCGCCGGGCTCGGTCCGATCGTCGGGCCGGCGCTGGCCGTCATCTGGGGCTGGTTGCCGGCGATGCTGTGGGTCTTTTTCGGAACGATCTTGATTGGCGCGGTACACGATTTTGCAGCGCTCGTCGTTTCTCTACGCCATCAGGGCAGGTCGATCGGAGACTTGACCGACCAGATAATCGGCAAGCGCGCCCGGCTGCTGTTTCTGGTGATCATCTTCTTTCTGCTGGCCCTGGCGATGGGGGTCTTCGCGCTGATCATCGCGATCCTGTTCGTCCAGCTCCATCCGGAGGCGATCATCCCGGTCTTCTCCTTGATGGTGATCGCGATGGTGATCGGGACCCTGGTCTATCGGGTCAAGCTTGGCCTGGGGCCGGTGACGGTGGTCGGCCTGGTGTTGATGTTCGTCACGATCTGGGTCGGTATCCAGCATCCGGTTGCGATCTACCGTCGCCATCTGGACCCGGTCACGGCAGGGAAAGTCGAGCGGGTGGCTGCCGACGCCACGTTGCGCGGGAAGGTGATGGTCGTCGATCCAGGGGACTCGGGGTTCGTCGTCGGTGCGCTGCTCGCCCCGCTGGACGCCCGCCGGAAGGTGACGCAGGCGATCGAGTCCCAAAAAAAGCCACTGGCGTTCGTTCGGCCCAGCCCCAGCCGCCCCGGCAATATGACGCGTTACTTTACCGCCAAGGGGGACGCGGTGGCGGTGGGAGCGGTCAAGCAGGCCGCGGGCAAGGCGATCTCTTTCTGGACTTACATATTGCTGGCTTACGCTTTTCTGGCCAGCGTGCTCCCGGTCTGGCTGCTCTTGCAGCCGAGGGACTACCTGAACAGTTACAAGCTCTATCTGGGTCTGTTGATGATGCTCGGCGGGATGTTTCTGCTGAGGCCGCAGATCGTCGCGCCGGCCTACAACGCGGAGGTTGCACAGCAGTTGCCGCTGTTTCCCTTCCTGTTCATCACGATCGCCTGTGGTGCAATCTCGGGGTTCCACAGTCTGGTTTCGTCCGGGACGACTGCCCGTCAGCTGGAGTCGGAGAACGATGCGCTGATGGTCGGCTACGGCGGCATGCTGACCGAGGGTTTTCTGGCGATGCTGGTCGTGCTGGCCTGTACGGCTGGCCTCGGCAGCGCAGCGGTCTGGCACGCCCGCTACGCCAGCCTCGAGGCGCTCAAGGGGGTGGGGCCCAAGCTGGGAGCTTTCATTCAAGGGGCGGGGTACTTCGCCAGCGGTCTGGGAATACCCCAGCATTACGGTGAGGCATTCATCGCGGTGATGGTGGTCGCCTTTGCGATGACCACACTTGATTCCGCAACGCGGCTGTTGCGCTACAACGTCGAGGAACTGGCCCAGACGGTGGGGCTGAAGGTTCTGGCCAATCGTTACGTGGCCAGCCTGATCGCAGTGGCCGCGATCGGCTATTTTGCCTTC
This sequence comes from uncultured Planctomycetota bacterium, assembly GCA_964486115.1. Taxonomy (GTDB): domain Bacteria; phylum Planctomycetota; class JACQVV01; order JACQVV01; family CAZANL01; genus CAZANL01. Next base: position 668 of record CAZANL010000025.1, on the reverse strand, counting down.
TTCAAGATCGACGGAAAGTCTGCCGGCCTCGTGCTCTGGCAGCTATTTGGGTCGACCAACCAGCTTCTTGCAGCACTCACCCTGCTGGTGGTGACCATCTTTCTGGCGCAGCGCGGAAAACCGATCTGGCCGGTGGTCGTTCCGATGCTGTTCATGTTTGCCGTGACCCTGGCCGCGATGCTGGCTACCATCGGCAAGAACCTCAAGGTGGAGGACAAGGGGCTGGGCATCTACACCCTGCTGGCCGTCGCGATCGGGATTCTCGTGTTGACTGGCTGGTTGGTGGCCGAGGCGTTGCTGGCCTGGTGGCGTCGACGGAGTGACGGACTGGCTTGATGGTTCACTCACTGATCTTCGTGCGGGAGCGGCCAGAGCAGCTGACCTGGTCGGGGTGCTGCGGTAAGCTGGAGGGCGACAACGTGGGCGCCGAGTTTGCCGAAGTCGGCTGCACCAGCGCGCAGGTCGGACCGCTGTATCTGTCGGCGCAGGAGATCGACGGAGTCCAGGCGCAGATCCTCGATCCGCGCAACCCGTTCGCTCTGTGGTGGCACCTGGTTGGAGATGCTCTGCGGCATGGAGTGGGTCCTGGGCCGCTGCTGCGGGCGATTTGTCTGGCCACCCCCGTTCCCTCGGTCTTTCTGGATGGTCGGATGCTCTGGGGGGGCGTA
>CAZANL010000024.1:0-17553 GCA_964486115.1 uncultured Planctomycetota bacterium | reverse complement strand
CCTACTCGACCGCCTTCTTTCTCGAATGGACCGATAAAGGTGGAGTCGCTCGATCGGTGGAGTTGACGCCACAGCTCTACAGCAAGGTCGGAGGGCCGTACAATCGGCGCAACGTCTATGGCGCGGTGCTGGCGTACGGGCCGGTCCTGCCCGAGGCGTTGAGGGGGCCGGTGCTGCACTACGCGCTCTGCGGTGAGGCGCCGCTGCTGCGCGAGGTGCAGATCGACCCGACCCAGGTTGTCGGTCGCCGCCGCATTCGCTACGTGACCCGGACCATGAAGGCGCCGGACGTGCCGCTACTGCTCGAGGTGGACTGCAAGTGACCAATGGGTGGACCGGCGGGCAGTACTCGTTGTTCCGGCTGATCTTCGGAACCTACCTGCTGGTGCACTTCGCCCATCTCCTGCCCTGGGGCGCGGAGGTCTATTCCAACCAGGGAGTCCTGGCGGATGGCGCGCTGAGTCCGCTGCTGACGATCTTCCCCAATATCCTGGCCCTGTGGGACGGACCGCTGATGGTCACCGGGCAGCGGGCGCGGTGCTCTCGGTGCTGTTTGCGATGGGCTGGTTCGACCGGGTCGCCGCCGTGCTGATCTGGTATGTCCTGGCCTGTCTGTTCGGCCGCAATCCGTTGACGGCTAACCCGGCGCTGCCCTATGTCGGCGTGTTACTGCTGGCCCACGCGATCCTGCCGCCGTCTCCCTTCGGTGCGCTCTCGGCCCGCAACCGCACCGATCCCGCGGGCGGCTGGGAGATGTCGACCCCGGTCTTTGCGGTGGTCTGGATCTTGATGGCGGTCGGCTACAGCTACAGCGGCTACACCAAGCTGGCCAGTGAGTCCTGGGTCAACGGCAGTGCGCTGAGCCATGTCCTGCACAACCCGCTGGCTCGTCCCACGCCACTGCGAGTCTGGTTACTCGAGCTCCCGGCCTGGGTCCTGCAGGCGGGCACCTGGGGCGGGCTGGGTATCGAGCTGCTGTTCGCGCCGCTGGCCCTGGTCCGCAAGCTGCGTCCCTGGATCTGGCTGGCGCTGCTCGGCATGCATCTGGGATTGATGGTCTTGATCGACTTCGCCGACCTCAGCCTGGGAATGGTGATGCTGCACCTGTTCACCTTCGCCCCGGCCTGGATTCCACGCCGGGAGGCGGTCTCCAGCGAGACGCTGTTCTATGACGGTGGCTGCGGCTTCTGCCACAAGTCGATCCGCTTTCTGCTGGCCGAGGACACGGCCGGAGTGCTGCGCTTCGCCCCGCTGGCGGGCGAGGCGGGAAAGGACCTGCCGGACGAGCTGCCGGACAGCCTGGTGTTGCGCACCGGCGGGGGAGAGCTGCTCACGCGCTCGGCCGGGTTCTTGACCGCCATGTCGCGGCTGGGTGGTTGCTGGCGGCTGCTGGCCGCCGTCGCCACGATCGTGCCGCGGCCGGTGCGGGACGCGGCATACGACGGGATCGCGCGGATCCGGCACCGGCTGTTTGCTCCGCCGGCCGACGTCTGTCCGATCCTCCCCCCGGAACTGCGCAGTCGCTTCCTCGCCGGTCTGCTGGCCCTGCTGCTGGTTCCCGCCACTGCTGCTCGCGAGCCGCAGTGCGGTCGGGGAAGCGCTCTGCCCAGCAGCTATTCGATGACGGGGCGGGACGGGCGACAGCCGAGGCTCTGGTCGCGTTTCGACGGGTGGAGCCCGTTGCGCCAGGCTGACCGGGTATAGGCTGCGGTTATGCTCCAGCTCCCTCCCCGGGCGGCCCGTGACGGAGACGGTCTCTGGTCGGGATAATCACGCCAGCCGTCCGGACCTTTCGGCGTCAGCTTGTAGGCGGACGCCAGATAGGGATCGCGACACCACTCCGAGACGTTGCCGATCACGTCGTGAAGCCCCAGTGCGTTGGCGCGTGACTGGCCGACTGGCGCGTGTATCGGCTCTCCGTCGGCCCAGTTCTCCACAACGAGATGTTTGGCTAAGCGCTGCAGGGATCGATCAGCCACATTGCCAGCCCCCCTGACTGATGATGGCTGGTTTCCGGTCCACCACAGACTGCGTGTGCCGGCTCGCGTGGCGTACTCCCACTGCGCCTCGGTGGGCAGGAGCAGGCCGGCTCGCCCGAGCCGCTTCCGGCAATCGGTCCAGCTGACCTGCTCGACTGGGTGGGAGAGTGTGATTCGCCGCTTCAACCCCGGAATCAGCATCCGCGGCGTGTAGCGGCTCGGGTTCTCGCCGCCAGCTAGCCTGGCCCACTGCCCTTGGGTCAGCTCGTACTTGCTGATGAAGAAGGGGGTGAGGTGGACCGAATGGGCCGGCCCCTCATGGTACAACGCGTTCGGCCCTGGTTTCTGGTTCCTGCCCATCTGGAAACTGCCTCCGGGCAGGAGGATCAGCACCACGCCGGTCTGGCCGGTGATCTTCCACTGGCCGCCCGCACTGCGGGCTGGTGGAGCGCCCGAGGCGAGGTGGGCGAACTCCCAGAGGCCCGATGTCGGGTCGGGGCCCAGCGGCAGCAACCCCTCCTGGATTCGCAGGTCCAGACCTGCGAATCTGGGGTGTTTCTGGAGGGCCGCGAGGGCCTGCTCCCAGATCTTGCGGTGGTCGGTTCGACGGGCGGCGGTCTGTGCGGCAGCCGATTCCCAGCGCTCGACATCGTCGATATCAAGGATGAAGGTCTTGAGGCGGTTGGTCAGCTGCTGAACCAGGCCGAGCTGCCAGTTCTCTTCCGGGCTTCGGTTCTTGATGCGGTTCAGACGCGCCAGCACATGCTCGTGCTGGGCCAGGCGGTCTCGCATCTGTCTGGCTTGCCCGAGCCATTGGCGAAGCGCTGGCAGCTTCCAACCCTGGGGGCCCAGATCCGGGCGCTGATCGGTCAGCTCGACGATCAAATTGATGTCCGACATGCTCTCGAAGTCGGCGATCTTGGCCGCCAGTTTTTCTTTCTGGTTCTTTTCCGACGACATGGCCTGGCGCGCGACCTGCAGCTGCTGGTTGATCCCGATGAACGCGGCCATCGTGGCCAGCAAGATGACTCCCGCGACCAGCACGATGGCCTTGTTTCTTCCGGCCCATTTCCCTAGCATTTGCCAGCTGGAATAGTCTGCAGCCTCGAGCAAGCGGCCCTCGATAAACGCGGTGATCTCGCGCTTCATCTCCTCGACGGTGTCGTAGCGTCCTCGCTGTGTGGGTGCCATCGCCTTGAGCACCACCGCCTCCAGTTCCCATGGGACCGATCGGTCTGGTGTACGCGTCGAGGGTGGGATCAGCTGGCTGTTGAGGACGCAACCCAGCACTCTCCATGGATCGTCACTCGAGTATGGTGGTTCCAGCGTCAAGATCTTGTAGAGGATTCCACCCAGCGCATAGATGTCGCTGCGTCGGTCGAGTCTGTCGATCTCCCCCCTCGCCTGTTCCGGTGGCATGTAGGCTGGCGTACCGACGATCATGCCCTCGAGGGTTTTCAGTGGCTCCACCGGCTTGCCCTGGCCGGTGAGAGCAGTCAGCTGTCCTCCTTCCAGATCCAGCGTGCAGCGGGCTTCGACCGGGTCCGGCTGGCCGATGATCTTGGCTATCCCCCAGTCCATCACCTGGGTCTCGCCAAATGCGCCGACCATGATGTTGGCCGGCTTGAGGTCGCGGTGGATCACACCTCTCGAGTGTGCGAACGACAACGCGTCGCAGACCTTGAGGAAAATCTGCAGGTGTTGGTGAAGCGTGGTGTGGCCCCGGTCCTCGTTGTTGTCGAGCAGCACCTCCAGGTCGTTTCCCACGACCTGCTTCATCGTGAAATAAGCTCGTCCGTCTGGCGTCATGCCCAGCTCGTAGAGCGGCACGATGTTGGGGTGCTCGAGCTGGCCGGTGATCTTGGCTTCGTGAATGAACTGGGCCATCGAGTGACCAGCGGCCTGGCTCCTGACGACCTTGGCCGCCACCAGGCGACCGATCTGTTCGTCGCGAACACTGAAGACCTGGCCCATGCCGCCCTCACCGAGTAGGCCGGTGACCGGGTAGCGGCCCAAGGTGTGAGACTGAGCGGGCGGAGGGGGCTGGCCCTGCAGGTCGCTCATCTTTCGTGTATTGGGGGGCTGGGAATCTTGATCCATCTCGAGCCGCGATTATAGCCCAGGAAGGAGCGAGGGGGCACTCACTCGACGAGCCGTCCCGCTGGCCCTCATCTGAGGTGGGGCAGCTTCTGGCTAGCATCGGCTTCGGTTTCCCGCGTCAGATGAAGGTCACGGGAGCTCTTGGCCCGAGATGTCGATGGCGAGGCCTGCTATTCCGCTCGAGACTGGGGGGCCTTGCGTATGTCGGCCTCCAGACGATCGACCGAGAGAGATTCCGGATCTCTCTGCTGGGTCAAACAATCGAATACGTCCTGGACGATCTCCCGCTTCAGGCCTTGCAGGAACAGCAGGAAGCCGATGAGGATCAGCAACAGATCGGGAGCAAAACGGTATTCGAGCAGTCCACTGAGCAGGTAAACGCCCAGCACGAGCAAGGCGCCGGTCGCTTTCAATGTTTCGTCAATTTCATGGTGTCACCCGGGGGGACTCTGGAAATGGAATGAGATTCCAGCACTCACGTGCGAGCGCTTGACAGGGGTACACCTATTTTGTGACTCATCATCGAAAAATGTCCTGGGCAGGGGGTCGCGTCGCGGGGAGGCCGAACGATACGGCTGGATTTGTGCTGCGTCCGGAATGCCGCGTGACCCGCGGGTGTGCGCTCGGTGTGTTATTTGCGCCTGGGATGATCCTTGAAGAAGTCCCAGATGTAGTCCGTGGCGCTGAGATGACCGGCGTCGGGACCGATCATCCACTCCGGGAGCTTGCTCACGCCCCCGGGCCAGACGTGCCCCGTTTGGGCGAGGGTCAGGAAGCGGACCTCGCTGTGTTGCTTGCCCGGGCCGTAGACCGCGGTCCGGATCCCGTTCTTCACGGTTGCCCGGCTCGGTTCGTGGGGACAGGACAGCAGTCCGGCCCACGTCTTGATCGATTTTCGGACCGGCGGCTTGGCCGCACCGCCGATGCCCCGGCGACCTCGGGCCAGTCGGGGGACTCCGCCGGCTAGAGGGTTCAACGTATCTTTCGCGCCGGTGATGTAGAGCAGTGGCAGTGGCCGCTTCAACTTGATCTTCTCGAGCCACAGTGCGCCCGCCACGGGAGCGATCGCCGCCACCTTGTCGGACAGCTCTGCGCCCACCCGAAAGGCCATCGAAGCGCCGTTGGAGAAGCCCGTCACGAAGACCCGTCGCTGGTCGACTGGGTAGTCTTCGATCAGCTTGTCGATCAGAGCCGAGATGAACGCCACGTCGGGCACCTGCCGCTTGCCGGCGTGGAACCGGCCCGAGCCGTCGTTCCAGATCGGGCTGTTCGATCCGAACCGAGCGGGCTTCTCGGGGTCGGGGCGGGTGGCCTGAGGAAAGACGGCGATGAACCCCGCCGCCTCGGCTTTCTTGTCCCAGCCGGTCTCATGGCGGGCGCCCTGGCTGGTTCCCCCGCCTCCGTGGAGCATCAACAACAGCGGGAGAGCTGTCTGGCCATCGTACGACCGGGGAACGTAGAGCTCGTACGTGCGCTCGAAGTTGCCGACCTGGATTGTTCTGGCCAGCAGCCCGTGCGAGATCGGATCAGCCCGAGGCTCCTCGGCCTTCAGCAAGAAGGCCAGCAGGCTCAGTGTCAGCAATGTCAGGCAAAACGATCGGAACATGCTTCTCCATACAGGCCATTCGCGGCATGGGTTTCAGGTCAGCTGCCCAGGCATGCGCGTTGCCGATGTGCCGTCCGAGCTGTAATTGCCGATCCGATCCGAGTGGGCGATCGATATTCGATCGGTGCTTACACTCGAACACTCGTAACCGGCGAGGGGCGGATTGCGCGGCATGTCGCGGCGGAACGCTCGCTGGCGCTGCATTACTGGGAGAGAAAGCGGAACGCCTTCTCGAGCCGCTCGAGGGCACGCAGGCGCGCGCGCTGTGCAGCCTCGAGCGAGATCTCCAGCCTCGCAGCGATCTCGGCGATGGAGTCCCCCTGGCTCGACCAGCGCAGCAGGTCCTGATCCCGCTGGATCAGCGTCGACATCGCCTTGCTCATCAGCACCAGCTGCTCCCGCCGCAAGGCGTACATCGAGGGACTGGTCCCTGAACCCGCTGGCTCGAAGGCCCTGCGGGTGTCGAATCCGCCCGTATCCGCGGGCCCCAGCCGGAGTACGCCGCTGGAGTAGCGCTTGAGCGCGGTCCAGTAGCTGGCGCGGTCTGCAATGTAGCGCCGAGCCAGGGTGTACATCCAGCTGAAGAACTCCTTGTCGCTGCGGTACTCGAAGTCGGCGGTCAGACAGCGGGCGATCATCCCCTGGACCAGATCGTCTGCCGACTCGAAGCGCAGCAGCTTGATGCCCGCATGCCGTGTGAAGAAACGCAGGAGGTCGTCGCGGTGCTCGATCAGCAGTCGGTCCAAAACGTGTTCGTCGGTCATCGAGGCCTCACCTAGTTCCCGGGTTTCTTCGGCAGCCGCTGGATCTGCTTCTTGATGTAATCCTGCTCGCTCCAGTCGAGAAAGTCGGCCTCCAGCCTCAGAAACTCCTGATAGTCACGACGTGTCTGCGTCGGTTTTTTCTGACGCACGACCGTTGCTCGCCAGTAGTAGAGCATGCCCAGGCCTGGTGCCCGCTTGATCGCCCGGTCGAGCGTCTTCTCCGCCAGTTCGGCCTGTCCCCGAAGCAGCTGAATCTGGGCCGACCCGACCATCAGCTTGACCCAGCCGGGGAACTCCTTCCGCAGCTCCTCGACGATCCGCCCGGCTTGCTTCAGCGCGGCGGACGCTTCCCCCGCCTTCTTACGCCGGTCCAGCTCGATCGCCCGCGCGATCTCGATCCGAGCCCGCAGGTAGCGACACCAGACATCGGGGGGACGCTTGCTCTGGTAGTCTCTCAGCGCCAGGACCAGCTCCCCCCTCGATACGGAAGATCCCTCCACCTGCCGCAGCAGCCGCGTCAGCGCCGCCTCCCGCTCGAGGCGAGTTCGCTGCAGGGGGTAGTTGCCGCTCCGTCCGTCCCCCGGAACCGCGGAGGTCCAGGAGACGCAGGGGCGACCCAGACGGGCCCAGACGGCCGAGAAGCGGCGGCTGGAGGGCACCATGACCAGCGGCTGGCCTTCAGACAGCCGCAGCCCGAGCGGACTGCAGGTCCAGAGCGAGTTGGAGGACTGGGACTGGTAGCCCCAGATCCGCTGTCCCGTCCGTCCGTCGAGCAGTATCACCCGATTCCGGGTCGTCGCGCACAGCACGTCGGCGACGCCATCGCCGGTAAGGTCGACCAGTGCCGGCCGGCGGTAGATCGGCGGATCTGGGGTGCGATGGCGCCAGATCTCGCGCCAGGGGCGTAGGCCGATCGCGCGCAGGCTATCCTCCAACGTCACGAGCAGGCAGGGTTCGCCATTGGCTCGCTGGAACAGCTGCGGGGTCGCGGCCCCATAATGGTCAAATGGCGCCACAGTTCGATTGTTTCCTGAGGATTCTGAGAGCGGACATCCGCGGGATCCTCCCGGCAACTGGGGTGACCGACCGGATCGGCAATCAGTCAGCGTGGAAATTTTTCCGAAAATGGACTGACGATCGAGGGCCGGCGGCGTACCGCTCCGTGAACCAAAACAACCCAAAGGAGCCGATGATGAACTCAACTGAAACGACCGCGCCGATTCGGAAACTGGTACTGAACAAGGTGACTCTGAGGGACCTGCAGGGGCTCAGCGAAGCCGAGCTCCAGCTCGTCGTGGGGGGGCGTAGGCCCGGTGCGAGGGCAACGGTGGTCATGCCGACATCGAACGTCGGTGGCGATTGCGGCGGAACGGTCCTGCCTGGAGTCGGTGCCGATCAGCTCGTCTTCCCGACCACCGCCCCGGACTCACTGCCCGGAAGTCACTGCGGCGGTACGCTCTTTCCCGGGACGCGCAAGTGGAAAACTCGCTGAGAGACTTTGCCAGGTGAGAGGGGCAGGATGGCGACGGCTCGAGCCGCCGCCATCCGACCCGCGATGCGCAAACGTACTACGGTGTGTACAGTTCGCTGCTGCGCAGAGAGCTGAGGTCGCCGCCGCTGCTGTATCCCCCGACGATCAGCACCTTGCCGGAGAGCAGGCGGGTGGCCGTATGGTACGCCCGGGCCGTGTGGAGGGCGTTGCGCCGTCGCCACTCGCGGGCGCCGACGACGTACTCCTGGCTGGTGTCGAGCACTCGTGGGCACGCGTCGGTGCAGCTGTAGTAGTCGCCGTTGGTTCCCCCGACCAGCAGCACCCGGCCGGATTTTCCGGGCAGGAACGTGGCGCTGGCCGAACTGAAGTGCAGGCTGGACGTCTCATCGGTGAACGAGAACGTGCGGGTGCGAAAGTCGTAGATCTCGGCGCGTCGTGACTCGATGGTGCCGCCCGCGACGAGCACCTGCAGCGTGCTCTTCACCGAGCCGGCTTGCGGATCTTGGCCGGACCGCCGGGTCCTGCCGGACGAACTGCCGGAGCTGCTGCGGGATCTGATGCGGGTCGCGGTGTGCCGGAGTCGCCCTACCAGCAGGTCTCCTCCGTACTCGAAGCGGCCCAGACGGGGGACGAACAGCTCGCATGCGGTCAATCCGCTGAAGGGGCCGGCCGCCCCGTCGTCTCCACCGATCAGGAGCACGGCGCCGCGGTACAGGCCGCTGCGTATCCGCAATGAGGTCGCGGTGTGGACGTAGCGTGGGCTGGCCATCCTCGACGAGACGGGGGTGAAGGTCTCGCTGGCCGGGTCGTAGATCTCGGCCGAATCGAGCACCGTCGCGGGTGGCTCGGCGACGCCGGTTCCCGATCCGCCTCCGGCGATCAGCACCTTCCCGCCCGGCAGCAGAGTGGCCGTGTGTTTGTAGCGTGCGACAGACAGTCGGCCGCGGACCAGGCGAAACGAACGGGTGGCCGGGTCGAACAGCTCCGCGGTGTCGTGGCTGGCATATTCCGCATTCATGCCGCCGACGACCAGCACCTGGCCGTTGCGCAGGCGGGTCGCGCTGTGCCACACCCGTGATCGCCCCATTCGTCCGGCGGCGGGGCTGAAGTTACTTCTCGCGGGGTCGTAGATCTCGGCCGAGTCGAGTGCCCGGGTCGATTCCCCACTCCCGCCGATCACGACGACCTCGCCGGACCGCAGTCGGGTCGCGGTGTGGTAGTAGCGCTGCTGCGCCATGTCGGGGCCGCTGGCCCAGGTGCCAGCAACCGAGGTCGTGCTCAGAATCGTCAGGCCCAGCGCGAGGGGCAGGCCCAGAGTGATCATCTTCATCGTTAGAATCTCCGTTTACGGGTCGTTTTCACCATCCAGATAGCAACCGGGGCCGGATCCTTTGCCCGCAATCGAGAAAAACGAAAAAGCATGGCAGCCGCCGATGCCGTCCGGAGCTGCATCCTGGTAAACTCGGGGCTCAAAAGCCGGAGAGAGCCATGAAACCCTGTCTGTCGACCGTCCTGTTCGCCGCCGTCCTGCTGTCCCCCATTGTCTGGGGGCAGGAGCGGCTCAAGCTACCTCCGGCCACGACGGACGAGCAGCTGGCCGAAAAGCTGGAGGGGCTTCCCGAGCTGAAGGAGCTCTGGCTGGCCGGCACGCAGGTGACCGGGGCCGGGCTGGTGCACCTCGAGGGGCTCAGCCAGCTGAGGTGGCTCAACCTGAGCCGGACCAAGATCGACGATGGGGGACTGGTGCACCTGAAGGGTCTGGCCAATCTGCGGGGGCTCAACCTCGATGTGACCAAGATCGGAGATGCCGGGCTGGCGCATCTGAAGGGTTTGCGCAAGCTGAACGAGCTCTATCTACGGCGGATCAAGCTGACCGACGCTGGGTTGGCGCATCTCAGGGGTCTGAGCAAGCTCACTCGACTCAACGTGAGCCGAACCCAGATCGGCGACGCTGGCCTGGCGCATCTCGAGGGCCTGACCCGCCTGATGGCCCTCGGCCTCGACGGCACGCGGCTGACCGACGCCGGCCTGTCCCGTCTCAAAGGTCTGATTCAGCTCAGATGGCTCAATCTGGCGGATACCCAGATCACCGGCGTCGGGCTGGTTCGGCTGCGGGGTCTCGCCGACCTGGAATATCTCGACCTGGGACAGACCCGGCTCGTCGACGCAGCGCTGGTACACCTCGGGTTGTTCCGCAAGCTGACGGTGCTCGACCTGGGAGAGACCCCGATCACCGATTCAGGCCTGGCCCAGCTGAAAGGCCTGACCCAGCTCACCGAGCTTGGCCTGGCCGACACCCGGATCACCGACTCCGGACTGGCGCAGCTGAAGGGTCTGACCAAGCTGACAGCGCTCGACCTGAGCAAGACCCAGGTCACGGGCACGGCCGTCGAGCGTCTCCAGCAGTCCCTCCCGAGGTGCGTGATCAGCCGATAGGGTGTTTCACGCCACGGGCTGCGGAGCGCCCGACTGCATCTGCGCTGACTCCCTTTCGGTCCCTCGGCACCGCCTCGCGACCGGACGCTGATCCAGCTGGCCTCCAATCCGCAGCGAAAGCTCGCGCCGTCGCCGGCGACGGCGAAGGAGCCCGTGCAGGGAAATGGACGTAACGTCTGATCCGAGATGGAGCGGATCGAGGCTCTACCGCGGCAGCTAGCGGCTTGACTCGTTAGGCGGTGTTTCATAGCCTGGGATAGGTCAGGGGTGGATCTGGCAGAGTTCGAATTCTCAGCTCACCTGTCAGAACTGCCATCAGATAACCAAACTCGAGTGAACCACCGCCGGAAAGACACGTATCGACTAGGCATGAAGCGCATACTCGACCTGTTCCCCGCGATGTTCCTGCTGCTGGCCTGTCCAGCGCTGGCCCAGGATAGACAGCCCGAAATGCGCAAGTGGGTCCAGCAGCTGGGTGATTCGCGCTACCACGTTCGGGTCAACGCGCACAAACAGCTGGAGCTGCAGGGCCGGTCCGCCATCCCACTGGTGGAGCAGGCGACGCGCTCAACCGACCTCGAGGTGAGCAGGCGAGCCCAGCAGATCCTGGCCAAGATCCGGGCGGCCAAGCCGCGCCCCGCTGGCCAACAAAAGAACCTACTCGCCCGTCCTTTGGTGCGCAGAGGCGGCTGTGGCACCAAGACGAACAACCCGATCAAGGGTGGCTTGACCTGGCTGAAAAGCCAGCAGCGGTCCCAGCCCAGAGCGAAGGGGGGGGGGAGCAACGGATACTGGCAAGACAGCGAGGACTGGGCCGCGCCGGGCACCACCGGCCTGGTCCTGCTGAGCTACCAAGGCGCCGGACACAGCTATCGCGTCGGCCCTTATCGGGAAGTCTGCAAGAAGGCGCTGCGCTGGCTGTGCACGCAGCAGGGCAAAGACGGTCGGATCAGTGGCCGAGGTGGCGACCCGATGTACAACCATGTGTTAGCCACCCTCGCGCTGACCGAGAGCTATGTCCACACCAGAAGCCCTCTGCTCAAGGGGTTCACTCTGCGGGCCCAGGCCTACCTGCTCAAGGCGCAAGACGACAAGACTGGCACATGGCGACACACGCAGCGAGAGGGTGGCAACGACATCGACATCACTGTCTGGGGGCTGCTGGCCCTGAAGAGCGCTAAAGAGTCCGGCCTCCAGATACCGGGCCTCGACGCGGCGCGAAAGCGGCTGGCGCGGGCGATCGAGCAGCGGGCCCCGCCTGAGAAAGACCCGCTGGCGCTCGGGACGACCATCCTCTCACGAACAATGAGCGGAGTTGACCGCAGTGACGTTGCGCTGCGTCGCCTGGCCGACCAGCTGGTCAAGTGCGCCCCCAAGGACGCATCTCCGCAGGCGAGATTGATCGCCTCGATCGCGCTGTTCAAGATGGGCGGCGACTACTGGAAGCGCTGGAGCCTGTCCCTTCGCGCAGCGCTGGTTCCGAAGCAGCAAGGCAAGAAAAACGACAAGCTCACGGGTAGCTGGAACCCTGACGGGCACTCGGGCCATGCTGCCGGGCGGGTCTACACCACCGCACTGCACACGATGTCCCTGCAGGTGTACTATCGCTACGCGAAAAGCCTGGGACGCTAGCGCTTGCAAGCCAGCCGCGAGCACCTCCCGCTCCGGTTCGTGATCGGCTAGACCCGGCGTACCGGCGTCTTCGAGGGTGTGAGTTGTCTTGCCGATGGGCCGGAGCCCCGACCGGCGGGACACCCTGGCCAATGAAGCCAGTCACGAGGTCGACAGAGCAGACATCACCCGGTGGCTTTTCGGTTGGACCGCTATTTTGATCCGTCCTCGCGGCTCGTCGTCGTCGCGGAGGGAGAGGAGAGCAGAGACGCGATCAAGCCCACACCAACCGTAGCGAAGAGGGCCATCGGAGCCAGCCAGAGAGGATGGAAGCCGTACTGCTTGGGCAGCTCCTGGATGAAGGCGACGATCATCCCCGCCGCCCCCACGGCAACGCCCAGCATGGCGCCCAGCTCGCCGACCCGGCGGCTGAACAGCCCGAGGACGAACAGGCCCAGGAGCGGTCCGGCAAACAGCCCCATCCAGGTCACCATGGTGTCGAGCAGTCCCTTGGCGCCGGCCATCCGGACGGCGCCGAGCGCAGCCAGTGTGGCCAGGATGCCGAAGGCGCAGGTCAGCCAGCGGGCCAGGGTCAACTCGGTCTCGGCCGGGAGGGGGCTGCGGCGAAATCTTCGGACGAAGTCGACCATGGTGGTCGTGGAGACCGCGTGAATGGCCGAGTCGATACTCGACATCGACGCCGCAAAGATCGCCGCGATCATCAGTCCCGCCATGCCGGGTGGGAGGCGGTGGAGGATGAATGTCGGCAGAATGGCGTCGCCCTTGCCGAAGGCCTGCGGGTTGTAGCGGCTCCAGGACCACAGACAGACGCCGAGCACGAGGGTCAGCAGCATGATCAGCGCGCCGACGGCCCAGCCGAGCAGCAGGGCCCGGCGGGATTGTCCGAGGTCTTCGCAGGACATGTACCGCTGCACCGCCTGCTGGTTGGTGCCGAAGATCGACAGCGCGAGGGTTCCGTAGGCGATCAGCGTCCACCACAGGTTGAAAGGGCTCTTGGGGTTCCACTCGAGGCTGACGACCGTGAGGCGGCCCTCCTGGCTGGCGCTTTTAGCAATTTCCGTGAGCCCGCCGGGGACGTCCGAGCCGATGAGCAGCACCGAGAAGATGACCCCGGCAACGATCACGCAGACCTGGATCAGGTCGGTCCAGACCACCGCCGAGATGCCGCCGAAGCAGCTGTAGAGGATAGCGGCCGCGGCGGTGACGAGGATCATCGTCTCGATATCTCCGCCAAAGATCGTCGCCAGAGCCAGGGCCGGGGCATAGACCAGCAGTCCCGTGCGCAGCAGGGTCTGGATGATGAACAGCAGGCTCGCGGTGCTGCGAGCAACCACGCCGAAGCGACTCTCGAGGAACTCGTAGGCGGTGGTCACCCGCAGTCGCGAATACAAGGGGATGAAGAAGAGGATGACCAGGATGACCGCCAGCAGGTCGCCAATCTGCCACTGCAGCCAGCCCATGCCGCTGCGGAATCCAGCACCGGTTCCGCCGATCAGCGAGACGCTGCTGAAGCTGGTCGCCAGGATGCTGACTCCAACGGCCCACCACCGGAGGTGTCGCCCCCCGAGGAAGTAGTCCTCGGTGCTCTTCTGCGAACGATTGGCAACCACGCCGATCACGATCACCGTGACGCCATAGGCCAGAAGAACAGCAAAATCAAGGACGTGGAGGTTCAAGATCCGGGCTCCGGAGTGATCGGGGTCACGACGAGTAGGGCATTGAAGGGCAACTGCTCGACCACCTCAAGAAGATAGTCCGGCGATCCTCGCATGACGCCCGGGTCGAGCTGGTGTCGCGAACTCAGCGGTCCGGCCCTGCGAAACAGTTCCCTGATCCTCAGGATCCGGCCGGAATGATGAAGGTGTTGAAGGAACACGGGGAGATCGGTTCATGGTCGGCAGTCAGATCAAGCCTGGTGTCACCCTCGGGGGTGGGTTCGACATGAGTGGCGAGAACGAGATCAGGGTCTTGCTGTCTCCGCTTGCGGAACGCGTCACGCCGAAGATTGCCAGGGAGAGCGTGCGGAGGGTCTTCGGCATGGACTCACGGTGACGCTGCGCTGCCCGATCCGGTCCCCAGCAAGGGCGCCGCTGGTCGGTAACCCACTTGCCGGCCGTGTCCTGTGTCGGTTGACAGCGCCGAGCAAACTCTGTCGGGGCCATAATTCCACTACCCTTTTATGGGGAAGGGCTTGTGGCGGCTGCCTCAGTCGGGAATCAGCACCTGCCACAACAAGCTGTCGTCGAACCGGCAGGTCAGCCGATTGGATCGGATGCGCCAGCGACTCAATCTGTTCAGCGGGTTGAGCGAGAACTGAGCGGGGATGAACCGGGGCGTCAGGTCGTGTGGCGCGAAGACCTTGCGAACCTCTTTCTGTCGATAGTGCCGCACATGGGTTGGATCGAGCGCGAACGACATCGGGCGCAGGCCAAACAACATCCGGATGCGCGAGATCAACGAGACCAGATTGGGTGTCGACATCAAGAGCATGCCCCCCGGCCTCGCCACGCGCACCAGCTCGGCAATGTAGTTGGTCGGATCGACAATGTGCTCGAGCACCTCGAAGGACAGAATGATGTCGAACGACGAGGTCTCGAACGCCAGCTGCTCGTGGCTCAGATCGGCTTTCTGCAACTGCTCGCAGATCCCTTCGCAATGCAGCAGAACTTCCTGGGAGATGTCGGCGGCGGCGAGATGGACCGCACCGTTGCTGCGCATGAACTGCAGCCAGCGACCGGTGCCCGGTCCGATGTCGAGGCACCGCTTGCCAGCCATCCCGTGACTCATCAGTGTCCTGAAGATGCCGCGGTCACGGCCGCCCATCTTGCGCTGGTCGAACTCGTATTCGATCTTTGGCTTCTCGGCGAAGTAACGATCGAAGTGTTTCTCGGTCATCGATCCCATGTCATCGCAAGCTTAGCACGAGGCGCTTCGCCCGAGATCATATTTATCGAGCGGCCGCCGCAGGTGAGCGGCCGCGTATATCGAGCACAGCCGGATCGGGTGTGTGTTCCTCCCTGATCTGGCCTGTCGGCACGGTCTGCAGCCCGCTCTCGACTCCGGATTCAGTGACCGGGTGTCAACCCGGCTCGTTATGGCTTGACGAACTGGCGTGCCTTGGCCAGCAGCTGACGCAACGTGGCCCGGCGCCCGGCAGCCCCCTTGCCGACAAGGGTGATCCGGGTCGATCCGGCGTACAGCTTGCCGGCCAAATGGGCCTCGACGAGCCGCACATAACCGGCCAGGACGCGCCTGGCCTCGGCGTTTTCCGGGTGAGAGACGGCCAGGTTGACGGAGCGCCGGAAGAAGGGCGTCAGCTGATCAAAGCCGTTCCGGTAAGCGTAGGTCCGGGTGCTGCGGCCCCTTGTCTTGCGCAGCCAGGCGATGTGTGCCGGCGATAGGTCCTTGGAAAAACGGGTCCGTGTCGGCTCCTTGCGCGGCAGCACCAGCTTGCCGTCCTGCACCGTGGCTTCGCTGATCACGCTCTCGAGTGCGGCGAGCGCCTCGGTCAGCTGCTGTTCGGTCCAGGTCCGCTTACCGAAGCGGTCGGGAACCTCTGTCAGCAGGTAGGCCAGATCGGTGCGTGCCGACCAGTGCTCGGCGATCTCGGAGCGCAGCTCGGCGGATTGGGTTTGCCAGGTCGCGCGCCGATTGTAGTTGACGCTGATGTCGTGCTGCTTGGTCGGCTCGAGCTGAGAGAACGTCCAGGTCAAGGTGTCCTTGCCGCGGGACAGCCCCTCCATCGGCTTGACCGAGCTGATGTTGTCCAGCGTCAGCCCGCCGGCGCAGCGCAGGGTGACGACGGCCTTGCCGATCTTGTTCTTCCATGGGGCGCCGGTGTGGAGGATGTATCCAGACCAGCGGTACTCGCTCCAGTGGCCGATCGTGATGCGATACTTGACCAGGTGTCGGCTGCGGCCCTTGGGAAAGCTGGCCTGCCAGACGTACCACAGGTCGCGGCCCACGAGGGGCCAGTCGGCTCCCTGCTTGGGGCGTGCTTGGGCCTCGGTCAGCTCGCGGATCTTGCCGCCGGAGCGGTCGATCAGGCGGTGCGCGATGCGCCTGCCGTCGATCTCGATCGAGAAGCCGTCCATGTTGTGGATCGGGCCGATCGGGAAGCCGATCTCGAACGAGGTGGCCCCGTCTCCGAGGTTGGTCATGTTGAAGTCGGCGGTGACCGAGAGTTGCTCGTCATCTCCCTTGGAACGGGTCAGGACCAGATCGACCTTCTCAGAAGTCATCTCGACGTTGATGTCGGGCATGTCGCTGGTCGGTGCGAGGCCCGGACCGATTTTGCTAGGCTTGGGGCCGATGTCGGCATTTAGCAACCCGGCGAGTGTGGTCAGCGAGAGCAGGGCGGTCGTGGCAAGAATGCGAGTACGCATGTCGGATCTCCTTGAGTGGGTGTTTTCCCTCTCGACAATCGACCCGCCCCGATCCCGCAGACTTTCTCGGATTTACTGTTTTGTCGGCGTCAGGAAGTCCCGCAGACTCGCGAGAGCGTCCTCGGTGCAGCACTGTGAGAGGAGCAAGACACAGGTGCCGGGAGTGGTGTGTAGGGCCCGAGCCCATCCACGGGGTGCGACGAAACCAGCCAGGTAGGTCCTGGCTGCGGCGGTGCCGGGCGCCTGGACCAGTACGATCCGTCCGATCCTGGCCTTGTAGACCGTCCAGCTACAGTCGAAGGGCTGACCGGTGGTGTGCCGCGGCACGCGCTTCACCGACTCCAGCCGAAATCCCTTGGGCAGCTGGCTCAGACGCAGTCTGGCAGCGCCGGACGGCGTGCCAGGCCCAGCCAGCTTCCCATTGCCGGGCAGTGCAGGCCTTTTTCCGGGGTCTCCCGGGTTTCCGCGCTGCGTGGGCGGACCTCCTGGCGTGCCGGTCCTTGGTGGCGCACCGGTCTCCAGCCCCGGAACCTCGCGTACTGTCTGCCGCTGTCGGGGGGGGCAACATGGACGTCTGTCACCAGCTGCTCGAGCCACGCGTGTGGCGCAGGTGGTTGGGGGGATGAATGGGAGGGCACCTTCGGCGTGACGGCCACGGCCGGCGTCCGGTGGCTGCGTAGACGCAGGTCCCAGTACAGCCCGCTGACCAGTAGCCCCACGGTCAGCAAGACCGCCGCGGCCATCGCCAGCCGCCGCGGCCACGGGGAGGGGCGCGTCTGTCGGTCCAGTGCTAGATCGAGTTGCGCCAGCCGCCGTGCGTCCGGCGCGCCTTGCTGGGCGCGCAGCAGCGAGACCAAGCCGGTGAGCCCGTCCAGCTCGTCTCTGGCCGCTTGGGACTCGGATAGCCGTCGATCCACCTCGGCCGGATCGATGTCCGGGGCATCCTCGCCTGCGGCACGCGCCGCCAGCAGATCGGGCAGGTCGCTGTTCATCATCACGCCTCCCCGCCAAAGCCCTTCAGCTGGGGCGCGATCGACCGCAGCCCTCGTCCGAACAGCCGGGCCGCGGTGTCCGCGGAGACCTCGAGCTGCTGACCGATCTCGCCCCAGCTGCATTCCCCCCAGATTTTCAGGCAGACCGCCTCGCGTTGTGGACTCGG
>CAZANL010000023.1:17347-17559 GCA_964486115.1 uncultured Planctomycetota bacterium | reverse complement strand
GCAGGTGCTGCCCACCGTCGACGTGCTGACCCACCTGTGCAATTACCTGTTCGCGCTGCCGGTGTACATGATCTGGGCCGCGGTCGTCGGCTTTCCACCGTCAGCCGCACTGCTCATGCTCCCGGTGGTGGCGTTTTGCCAGCTGATGCTGGTGCTCGGTGGATGCCTGGCTGTGTCGGCGCTGACCGTCTTCTATCGAGACGTTCAGTTTC
>CAZANL010000023.1:0-17337 GCA_964486115.1 uncultured Planctomycetota bacterium | reverse complement strand
ACCGATCCTCTACGATATCTCGATGGTGCCTCAGCGGTTCGCCCCGCTGGTCCAGTATCTCAACCCGGTGTCACCGCTGATGAAGTGCTATCAGGACATCTTGTACTGGCGACGATTCCCCGACCCGACTCATCTGGGCGCGTCCTTCGGATATGGGCTGGCAGCCCTGGTGATTGGCATGCTGATCTTCCAGCGCTACCGCTACTTGTTGGCCGAGGAGCTGTAGTGTCGGCCTTCTCCGTCGAGATCAAGGGACTGGAGAAGCGCTTCAAGCGCTATCGCCAGATACAGAGCTACGGCACCTTCAAGGGCATGGCGGTCCACTGGCTTCGCAGCCTGACCGGCCAGAGCGACACCGAAACCAGTGCGAACAAATTCTCGGTGTTCAAGGACATCAATCTGTCGGTTCCCATGGGGCGCAGCATCGGACTGATCGGACGCAACGGCTGCGGCAAATCGACTCTCCTGCGGCTGATGGCCGGCATCTACTGGCCCGACGCCGGCGAGATCAAGGTACACGGCAGGGTCGCCTCGCTCCTCGAGCTCGGGGCTGGGTTCCACCCCGAGTTCAGCGGACGGGAAAACGTCTACATCTACGGCATCATCCTCGGCTTGAACAAAAAGCAGATCCGCGAGCGGTTCGACCAGATCGTCGACTTCGCCGAGCTCTGGGACTTCATCGACGCGCCGGTCCGCACCTACTCCTCCGGAATGTTCATGCGCTTGGCGTTCAGCGTCGCGACTCACCTCGATCCAGACGTATTTCTGATCGACGAGGCGCTGGCCGTGGGCGACGCGGCCTTTTCGGTCAAGTGCGGCGAGCGGCTGCGGCAGTTCCGCGACGCCGGAAAAACCCTGGTGATCGTCACCCATGACTACGAGGCGTTGATCAAGCTGGTCGACGACATCCACATCCTGGAAGAGGGCACGCTCTCCGAACCGTACACGCCCCGCGAAGGCGTCGACCGGTTCAAGGCGATGCTCTCCCTGGCCGGACCAGTACAGCCCGAGGTGCAGGACATTCCATCTTGAGCACCCAACCCGCCAGCCCAGAGGACGCGATACGTCAGCTGCAGGCCCGGATGGATACCCGCGATGGAGTCTCTACAACAGACGCCAGCGATCCCGGATCACCAGCCAGCCAGCTGTTCTGGCTCAAGCAGCAGCAGACCCCGCTCCAGGAAAATCAAGGACGCTTCGGCCTGGAGTTGGCGACCCGCCGCCGGGGACCGCTGGGCTGGCTGGAGGCACAGGTCAAGCGCGTGCTGCGCCGACTGCTGCGCAGTTACACCAAACCCCAGCGGGAGTTCAACCAATCGGTCAGCCGCTTCCTCGGGCAGAGCATCGAGTATCTGGAGTCGATGAACGCGGAGCTGATCCAGCTGCGCGCGGAGAACGCCGCTCTACGCGCTCAATTCGAGTTGCCGGACGTCACACCGATCGATTACTCCAATTATCTGGACAGAGTCCACCCGACCACCGTCGACGGGTTGCGCCCGTTCGTCGGCTACTTCGACGGGCTGCAGCGAGTCGCCCACCTGGGCTGCGCAGATGGTCAGATGGTCCGGCTGCTGGGTGAAGCCGGCGTGGCATGCTACGGCGTCACCAGCAGTCCCGGCTGGGCCGCGGCCTGCCGGACAGGGGGGCTCGAGGTCCACCACGAAGAGATCCTCGATCACCTCAATCGCCTCTCGACGATCGACGGTATCTTCCTGACCCGACGACTCGAATCGCTGGACCGACTCGCGGCACGGGACCTGCTGCGCCTGACCGCGGCTCGGCTGAGCGTGGGCGGCACGCTGGTCGTTCAGGTGTCCAACCCACTGAACGAGTCGGCCGCACGCTCGTTTCACCGCCACCCCGAACACCGCTTCCCACTCGACCCCGAACTGCTGCGCTACCTCGGAGAATCGGCGGGCCTGACCTTTCTACACCTCCTGTTCAGCGAGCCCGAAAACGGACAGGACGCCCCCGCCACGCTCCAACTCGAGACGGTGCTCGACCATCCGGAGGCCAGCGAATACCGCTCCTACGGTGCGGTATTCCGCAAGCTCGACCAGCAATGAGCCGGGTCTGCTGCGTGCGGCGGGGATCCGGTCGGTTGATGGACGGCTTGATCGACGTCCTGCACGGCTGGCGCGTCACACCCAAGCTGTTCGAGACGATCCCCGAAGAGCACCCGGACTGGCAGGCAGCCCAGCTGGTGTTCTTTGACTGCCCCCCTCCGCCAGGGATCGACCAACCGATCGGCGCACGCAAGATACTGCTGCATGACTCCCTCGAGCCTCTACCTGAGGAACTCGATCTGGCTCAGGTCGCCGACTTCGCGGTGACCACCAGTCCGGACGGACATCAGCGGCTGGTCGCGATCGGCTTTTCACCCCAGCGCATCGCGATGATGCCGCCGCCGGTCGCAGTCGGTCGCTTTCGCCCAGCCCCCAAGGACCCCGCACTGCTCGACTCTCTGGGCTTGCGCGACCAGTTCGTGTTGCTCCAGGCCGGCATCGAGGGGCTGAACGACGCGCTGGAAGGCCTGGCAGCTGCCCGTGAATCAGGGTTGCCGGTCAAGCTGCTGATCCTCGGACAACCGGATCGGCCAATCGATCCGGTCGACGACGAACACGTCGTGACCCTCGCGGAAGTGGCAGCCGAAGACCTGCCGCGCGTCCTTCAGCTGGGAGACCTCTACCTGGCCACGACGGCGGACGCCCCGCACATGCTGGAAGCCATGGCCTGTGGCAAACCAGTCGTGTCGCCCCACAACGACCGGCTCGCGGAGTTGGTAGAGCGCGGGGGCCGGCTCGGAGAGCACTCGGCGGCAGCGATAACCGAGTTACTTCAGTCGCTGCTGGGGCCCCCTGTTCTTCCAAGAACACCTCCCCGTCTGTGCTTCATCAACCATCGCTACGGCGAGGGGTTTTCCGGCGGCGCCGAAACCCACTGTCGTATTCTGGCCGAAAACTGCCACCGCTTCGGCTGGCCCGTGCAGGTGATCACCACCACGGCCAGCGACACACTCTGCTGGAAGGATGACTTGCCGCCTGGCGACGAGCTGATCAACGGCGTCCCGGTCAAGCGGTTTCGCATCGACCCCGAGTCGGAACAGGCCTTCTCTCGAATCCACTATCGCATCGACACCAATCGCCACGCCGTCTCGCAGTCGGACCAGCAGCGCTGGATCAACTCGGGGATCGCCGAGAACGCCCTGTACGACTGGCTAGCCGAGCACCACGACCAGTTCGATTTTTTCATCTTCCTGCCCTACATGCCATTTGTCTTCAACCAGCGTGCGCTGGTCCATCCAGGGGTCCTGTCCAAGGCCGTCGCGCTCCCCTGTCTGCATGACGAGAACCCCGCCCGCACTCCAGTCATGCGCCAGATGCTCGAGAGCTTACACGCGCTGATCTTCAACTCCCCCGGAGAACGGGACCTGGCACTGCGACAACTGCAGATCGGCAACGCCAACTGCTTCACGCTAGGGGTGGGGATCGACAACACCCATCGCGGAAACGCTGACGCATTCCGCCAGAAGTACGAGCTCAGCGATCCCTTCTTGATCTACTGCGGGCGAATGGAACACGGCAAGAACGTGCCACTGCTGGTCGATTACTTCAACCGCTACAAGCGCCGGCGACCAGGCCCTCTCAAGCTCGTGCTGATCGGCAGCGGCGAGGCTCCGGGGGGCCCCGATGTGGTTCCGCTGGGATTCGTTTCGGAGCAGGACAAGCTGGACGGGATGGCCGCCGGCCTCGCACTGATCAACCCCTCGGTCAGCGAGAGCTTCTCGATCGTCATCATGGAGTGCTGGCTACAGCAACGCCCAGTACTGGTTCACCGCGGCTGCCCCGTGACCAGAAACCATGTCCAGTTCAGCGGCGGCGGCCTGTGTTTCGAGGATCTGGTACAGTTTGAAGCGGCAATCGACCTGCTGCTCGCCGAGCCCACGCTGGCAAACCGTATGGGCCATCAGGGGGCAGCCTACGTCGAGAGTCGGTACGTCGACGAGGTCCTGCTGGCCCGCTTTCGCGAAATGCTCAACATCCTGCGGGGCGCATCCGAGTACGAGAAGCTCTCTCTGCGGGCGATCACCCGCGCCCGACAGTTCAGCCCGCTTCGCACCATCGAAGCCTGGGAGGCATTCCTGCTCCGGATCGGCGCGATCAGCCGCTAGCGGGACGATCGGTCTTCTAGTCGACGATTCGTTCGAGCACCACACCCTCGAGGAGCGCCCGGGCCCCCTTGTCGACATGCACGCGAAACTCGACGCCTGTCGCCCGCGTTTTCAGCTCGAACCGCACGGTCGGAAACGCCTTCCCCTCGATTCTACTCTGGACCAGTAACGTGTCTCCGCTTTCCGCAGCGACCTCCACGCGACCGCCCCCCTCGATCCGGCCGAGCCAGGAGACCTGATACACACCCGCCTCCAGCGTCAGGTAAGGCCCGTAGAGCAAGAATCCCTCTCGACCGGTGCTCGCCACAACCCCCCGGGCAAAGTCCGGTCGTCCGACAAGTGTCTTCAACCGCGTGTCGGTCGCCGATACCTCGATCCGTCGCCAGCGTGCGAATCGCACAGGCGGCAAGACCGCACTGCTCAAGGAATACGCGCGCGGCACCAGCTTACGGGGACGCTCGATGCGACTCTGCTGGAGAAACCAACCCACCAGGGAGAGGCTCTTTTGCGGCTGGACTCCGGCCGGGTCGTACTCGTCGAGACCGATGAAGCGATAGCCGACGAATCCCCCCGCCTTGCGCTGCCGATCGCCGAACTGACTGAGCATGATCGTCGGGTGCCCATAGAGAAAGGTCAGCACCGACGCCACGTGGCCGTTGGTCGCGATGCTGGGGTGTGGTGACGGCTCGGCCTCCAGATGCGCGAGGAGTCGGGCATACCCTTCGCGGTAATCGGCCAGGAGCGGTGTGAACAGAAACGGTGCGCTGAACCACACTGCGACGATCAGGTAGTATCCCAGCAAGATCGTCATCAGACCCTGTCCGAGCCAACGCCGACGAGCACTCAGCCACTCGAACAGCTGCAAACCACCCAATCCGGCAAACAGCAGCAGGCAGGGAATGACCTGGGGCAGCCAACGACGAGCCGCCCAGATGTGTTCCTGCGTGATGCTCGGGCGAGCAGTATAGAGCACGGTCACCAGCCCGCCGACCGACGCCAGCGGGAGCCAGAGCAGCGCAGCCTCACGATCCTTCGCGAGTCGCCACCAACCCATGAGGCTCAGCAGCAAAACGACAGGCGTGACGTACCAGCTCAGGTCCACTAGCGCCCGGTCCTGAAAGTTTGTCGACCGAGCCGGGAGCCAGAAATAACCGATGCCGAACCAGACCGCGATCAACACTCCGATCAGCGACAAGGCACCGCCGAGTGAACGCCCCCCACACGACAGACGCGCGGACCAGCGGAGCGGCAGGAGCAGCACAGCCATGCCAGCAACGAGGACCACTCCCGCGGCGGGCACTAGCAACCGCAGATGCCCGTGGGCCCAGTGGGACTCCAGGTACGGATAGGAGTGGAGGAACCCGTCGACCAGGCCGAGTGCGCAGCCGACTGCGAACCCCAGGGTCACGCCCCACGCCACGCGACGCAGGCCAGACCCCTCGCGCCCCTGCACAGCCACGAGCACGAAGCCCAGCACTGCGACAACCAAGAGCGGGGCGTCGATGCGGTTGAGCGTCCCGCCGCCCAGCACCAGGCCGGCGGCAACTCCCCAGCCCACGCCGCCACGTCGGTACGCCAACAACAACAGGTAGAGACCCAAAAAAACCAGATTGAAGGCCAGGACTTCGGACTGCGTGATTCGCGCGTTCCAGATCATCGCCGGGTTGAGCCCCATCGCCAGGGTGAGGACACCGGCCAGACGGCAGCCGAGCAGCTCTCGAGCCACCATGAAGAACGACCAGAGAGCGAGCAGTCCAATCAGCGCGTTGACCCGAACCAGTCCCTCCAGACCAAACAGGACCTGGGCAGTCGCACCAATCGCGGGAAACAGATGCATGAACTGCGGGATCATCTGGGACGGATCGTCTGACACCCCTTCGGCCCAGAGGTTGTAGATACCGGGGTAGTCGGGCAAGATCCGCTCGCCGAACTTCTGGTGCATCTGGCCCATCTCGGGGAGCTGGAACTCCAGGCTGCCGGTCCGCGCCAGCTGAGCGCTACACAGCAGATAGACGCCCGGGTCGCGCCCGCCAAGCAGATAGTAGGTGGGAAACAACCCGTAGAGCAAGCTCAGCAAGATCAACAACCCTGCCAGCATTCGTGGACACTCCACCTCGTCTGCCAGACGATCGAAGCGGCCAGCGCGGAAGAGCAGCAGGAGCAAAAGCGAGGTGCACAAAAGAAGGCCGCCAACCGCCGCCGGACGATACCAGCCCGCCCGCGCCAAGCCCAGGCTGACCAACCCCAGAGCGATCAGGCTGCCCTGAGCCGACAGATACCAGCTGAAGCGGCGGCGCAGTGCCCCCAGCACCGAGAGGATTCCCAGTACGAGCAGCAGTTTGCCGGTCATTGCCCGATCAGGTCCCGCAATGATTCGAACAGCCTATCCGCCGAGCGCTGCCAGGAAAACCGACCGACCTGCTCACGGCCGCTGGCAACCATCTGCGCCAGCTGGTCGGGAGCGCCGAGCAGTGCATTGATCTTTTCGCCGATCGCCTCCGAGTCCAGTGGATCGACAAATCGCGCCGCCTCTCCGCAGGCCTCACGCAGCACCGGAATGTCTGCGGCCAGCACCGGCACTCCGGCGGTCATCGCCTCCAGCACCGGCATGCCAAAACCCTCGTACAGACTGGGAAAGACGAACAACCCCGCGCCCTGGTAAAGCGCCCGAAGATCTTCCCCCGACGCGTAAGGCAGGTGGCGCACTCGCGGGCCAGCCGCCGTTATTGCCTCCAGGATGGGCTCGCAGGACCAGCCGGCCGCGCCAACCAGTACGAGTACTCGCTCTGGAACCCCCGCCATCGCTTCGACCAACCGCCGCACGTTCTTGCGTGGCTCCAGCGTACCGACATGCAGCAGGTAACCGGGAGCCAGGCCCAGGCGCTCCAACCGCTCGGACCAATCAGCCGCAGCCGGCTCGGCCAGTTGCCTCGTGACAGCCGGCGTCAGCACCACCAGGCGATCCGCAGATTCCGGGTAGACCTCGGCCATCTCACGCGCCATGCACTCGGAGATGACTCCGATTCGTTCACTACGAGCCACCAGCTCTGGCACACGCAATCGCAGCTCGTCGATGAACCCTGGGTCGACACACTCGGGAACGACCTTGAAACCCAGGTCGTAAACGAACGACAAGGACGGCTTGCCACCTGTCGGATAGTGCCTGTAGTTGGTAAACAGGTAGGCCTGCTGCCGGCCAGCGAGCAAGCTGAAGGGCAACGCCGTCCCCATGTTGACCGCCTTGAGGTAGGCCCGCAGGGTGAGCCGGCTAGGGCTGCGGATGCCGATGCCTGCCTGCAACAGATCGTCCAGCTCGGGAGGGCCAAGCGGCTCCTCAGGAAAGATCATCGCCGTCAGTTCGACTGAACGACGCGCCAGGGCTAGTAACAGATTGGCCACGTAATGACCAATCCCAGCGCGCCGGATCGACAAGGTGTAGCCCTCGACACCGATGCGTAACGCAGCGTCGGTCATAGACCCCGACCCCGATCCTGCTCGTCGAGCAGAGCCAGGAGCTTGTCTGCGGCATGACTCCAGGTGTATCGCCCCGCGTGTTCCAGGCCTCGCCGGATCAGATCCTCCTTCAGTTCAGCGTCGCCGAGAAGGAGCTCGATCTGCTCTGCAAACACTTCAGGTTCCGGCTCGACGAGGACTGCCGCCTCACCGGTTGCTTCTGGAATAGACGTGACCTGGGAGGCGATGACCGGTGTGCCGCACCCCATCGCCTCAAGCGGCGGCAGGCCGAAACCTTCGGCCAGCGACGGATAGAGAAAAACAGACGCACCGGACAACAACGACGGCAGATCCGCATCCGGCACCCGACCAAGGGCCACGATCCCGCGACGGTCCTCGTCGGGAACACCGTCCAGCACGCCTCGCCCACGAAAACTGCCGCCGGCCAGAGCCAGCACGCACCCCTCTCGGACCTCGGGATCGACCAGCTGCCAGCTCTCCACGAGCAAACCGAGGTTCTTGCGCGGCTCCCCACCGCCGACAGCCAGCAGGTAGCGCTCCGGCAGGTTGTAGCGTCGACGCACATCGGCTCGTTGCTCGTCCGTCGCTGGCTTGAACAGCACCGTGTCGATCCCCGGATGAATGACCCGCACCCGCTCGGGCGCAATCCCCAGCGTCTGAATCGTGTCTTCACGCGTAAACTGGCTGACGACGACCAGCTCAGAGGCCTTTCGACGCGCCAACGCCAGATTGAGCTGAGTTTTCCAGCGATATGTCCGGCGAAAGCCAAACGTGGTCGCACGAAACGGGATCAGGTCGTGCAGCCAGGCGATCTGCCGCCCCTCGAAGCGAGGCGCGGTGATCAGATTCCAGACGCTGACGAAGACACTCGCCTGAGAGCTCGCAAGCAGACGTGGAAGCGTCAAGTGCTGCCAGATCAGGTTCCTCGATGGCCTCGTGTCCACCACGCTCAGGTTCTCTCGATCACCGAGCACGCTCATTATCTCCTCGGCCGGACCGAAGGCGACGAAGCGCCGATCCGGGGCTATATCGAGCAGTGCCGGCAGGATGCCACGGGTCCAACGACCGATGCCCGTGGGATCCGCCGTGAATAGACGTGCGTCAAAGGCGATGGTCTGGGTATCTGGCACGGATGCTCAGCAGTCGAATGCGCTGCCCAGATCCTTCAGAGCCCGCCGCGGTTCTGAGGGCGTTTTGAGCTGCCAGCACGCGGCCCGCTTGAACAGCAGTCTCCGGTCGCCGGGAGAACGATCGAGCAGTTCGGTGTAGAGCGCAATCGCCTGATCGACATATCCCGTTCTGGCAGACAGGTCCGCGAGCAACTCGCAAAGGAAGGCGTTCTCCGGCTCTTGTCGCACCGCGGCGCGCAGACCGTCGAGCGCCGACAGCGAATCAATCGAAGCGGCGGACACGCCCAGGCTCTGACGCAACTCGGGATCGCCCACGGCAGACCGACTCAAGCGCACCAGACATTCGACCGCTTCAAGCCAATTCTGTTCCTCGACCTGCCGGCCCAGCTGCACGCTCAACCAGAACGGATCCGGGGACTCGGCGCTCACATGGCGCGTCACCTCCTGGGCTGCCCGAGCACCCTGGTCCAGCACAAGCAGCGCATGGTACACGCCACATGAAAGACGATGCGTCTCGCGCCCCAACTCGCGCGCCCTGAGATAGGCCTCCAGCGCACCCTCGACATCTCTCTCACACAAACGAGCCTCGGCCAGCAACTCATGGCCATACCCTTCTCCGGGCCACTCGCGAACCACCGACTCGGCGCGTGTCAGAGCGTGTACGGACGAGACACCGAGCAGTTCCTCGATCGCCGCCAGCTCATCGGACAGATCGACCTTGTCGACCCGGTCCTCTGGCTCCTCACCCGCCGCCAGCTCGTCGACCCGGTCCTCTGGCTCCTCACCCGCCGGCAGCTCGTCGATCCCGTCCTCTGGCTCCTCACCCGCCGCCAGCTCGTCGATCCCGTCCTCTGGCTCCTCACCCGCCGCCAGCTCGTCGACCCGGTCCTCTGGCTCGTAGCCCAGTTGCGCCGCCTGCTCAAACGCAACGCGGGCCTGGTCTAACTGGCCAGTCGCCCGCAGCGCCAAACCCAGGCAGTAAACCGCTCGGCCATAGTCCGGGCGCTCAGCAACGATACCGCGCAGCAGGTTGGCCGCGCGCTGCGGCTCCTCTTTGATGAAGTAATCGGCCTGGTCGAGCAGCTCGTCAAGTTCGAAGCGATCGATCACGCGCCGAGCAACACTGTCCTCGAACCCCTGGGCCCGCGCCTCGACAAAGTCGTCCACCGCGCCTTCGAGATCGTCATGCATCGCTCGGTAGTGCCCACGCTCCAGCAACAGGGCCCCTGTCGCCTCATAGCGACTCAGCGCAGCGGCCAATGTGGTCTCGGACGCCTTCGTGTCACCGCTGCGGCGAGCGTCCTGAATCCGCTGAGCAAGCTCCCCGGGATCCAGCTTTTCCAGGGTGCTACCCACCCCAGGCAAGATCTTCGAGTCGTCGTCCACATCGTCTTCGAAAAACACCTGATCGTCTTCGAGATCTTCCTCCTGATCGAACTCTTCCTCCGCGTCTTCATCGGTCCCAAACAGATCTGAGCCCTGCACGTCCGACTCCTGCTCGGGAGCTTGAGGCTCGCTGTCATCCGCATCGTAGAGATGATGGTCTTCATCGCTCAGGTCGAGAACCTGGGTCTGGCTGGTCGCCGACGCGTCGAACTGGCCATTCTCGTCCAGTTCGTCCATCGCGGCGCGCATCGCATCGGTCAGCGAGGAGCGATGCACCTTCGACTCCGTTCCGTCAGAGATCTCGATCACGTCGGAGTCGGTCTGACCCCGACGACTGTCGGCCTCGACGCGGGCCCCCAACTCCTCCTCGGAGAGGGCATCCTCCGAACCGGTTTCCCCTCTGCCCGCCTCGAGCCTGTAGTCCGCGGCCAGGATCGACTCCGACTTGACCGAATCCCTCAGCCCGACTCCCTCTTCCGCCTGGCCGGCCAAATTCTCGCCATCTCCCTCCAGCGGAAGATCTTCGTGGAAGACCCGCTCTTCCTCGCCCCCATCATCGGGCAACACGACATCGTAGGGCGACAACTCGACGATCTCCTCGTCCCAATCGTCCTCGCCGGACTCGACGTCCTGCCCCGCTGGACCGGAATCGAAGTCGTCGCCTTCAGGCCCTACCAACTCCTCCGTCGCAGATCGTTCCAGCTCTTCGCCCACCTCCGTCTCAGGATCGAAGTCGCACGGCTGATCCAGCCCCCCCTGCTCCGAATCACTCGGAGCAGAGAACTTCACATCGACCAAGTCTGACTGGGAGGACAGGGCAGCCTGCTCGTCCTGGCCGACCACCGCAGTGGCCGTGTGTGGATCGGCCGACGTGCTCTCCTGGGCCTGCATGGCTACCGCTCGTGTTTGCGCAGAGGCTTCCGAGTGCTCCCCCGAGGGGTAGACGGCCAGGCGCTCCGGCAACGCCGCATCGACCTGTTCCCTGCTCGGAATCGAGAACGTCGCGCCACAGGCGGGACACATCGCACGCCGCCCCGCGTACCTGGCAGCCACCCGCTGCCTCTTGCGGCACATCCCGCAACGAAACGCCAGTGTCTCTTCGCTCATTTCTCCACAGCCAGCAAGTCGGTCTTGATATAGGGCCGTAAGGCCGCCGGCACGTCAACCGAGCCGTCCTCACGCTGGTAATTCTCGAGGATCGCCACCACCAACCGAGGAAGCGCCGTTCCCGAGCCGTTGAGCGTATGAACGAAACGTGGCTTGCCGCCTCCATCCGGCTTGTAGCGGATGTTCGCTCGGCGAGCCTGGAAGTCGCCACAGTTGCTACAGCTCGAGACCTCTAGCCAACGCTCGACGCCCGGTGCCCACAGTTCCAGGTCGTAGGTCCGGCTGGAGGCGAACGAGAGATCGCCCGTGGCCAGGGCAACGACACGATAACTCAACTCCAGCGCCTGCAAGACCGCTTCCGCGTCGGCGGTCAGCTTCTCGAGTTCTTCCTCCGAACGCTCTGGCACCACGAACTTGACCAGCTCGACCTTATCGAACTGGTGTAGCCGGATCAGCCCACGCGTATCCCTGCCTGCCGCCCCAGCCTCACGGCGGAAGCAGTTCGAGAACGCGCAGTAGCTGATCGGCAACTCCCGCTCGGCCAAGGTCTGCCCCCGATTGATATTGATCAGCTGTACTTCCGCTGTTGGGATCAGGAACAGGTCGTCCTTCTCCAGGCAGTACATGTCCGACTCCAGCTTGGGCAGCTGCCCAGTGCCATAGAGCACATCCCGTTGAGCCAGCGACGGCGGCCAGAACTCGGTGTAGCCATGCCGATCGACGTGCATGTCGAGCATGAAGCTGATCAACGCCCGCTCGAGTCTGGCCCCAGCCCCACACAGCAACGCAAACCCACTGCCGGCCAGCCGAGCAGCCCCCTCGATACTCAAGATCCCGAGCTCGCTGCCCACATCCCAGTGAGGACGCGCTTTGAACGGCAGCTCGCGCGGCTCCCCCCAACTGCGCAGCACCGCGTTGGCCTCTTCGCCACCAATCGGGGCCTGCTCGTGGGGCAGGTTGGGCAGCCAAGGCAACTCCTCGTCGAGTTCTTTCCGGATCCCGCCGATTCGCTCGTCGAACCGCTTGATATCCTGCTTTATCTGGCGCAAAGCGACGATCGCCTCTCCGGCCTCCTCGCCTGCTTTCTGACGCTCGCCTATCTCCTTCGAAGATTTGTTCTGAGCGGCAGCGAGTTGGTCGCGCTCTGCCTGTAGATCCCGCCGCTGTCGGTCCAGTTCGAGAACGCGGTCGATCCTCTCGGCGTGGGCATCACCACGCTTCGCCAGAGCCGCCTTCACCGGCTCCGGATCCTGACGGATCGATTTCAGGTCGAGCACCTGGGACAGCCTCCAAATCGATTACGGGAAATGACTTCTGGATAAACTACCTTCTTATCAGACCACTCTTTGTCTGTCAATTAACAGGCCTCGCCAAGCCCCATTCGTGATCGGCTGAACTTGGCTCTTTCAGGTGGATTCAGCTATCATGTCTGAGGTGTATGGCTGCGACTCCAAATCAACCCAGGCATTCTCACCGGTACGCCGCTGCAGCCCGCGAGGGACCAGCTGGCGTTCGGCCCTCAGGTCGTCGGGCCCCCGCTCCGGAAGCAAGTCGAAGGGATGCAACCGCGATCTGTCGGTCATCGAGAGCCCCCAACATACACCACCAGTTCAGCGTATGACCGAGATCGAACCGGCAAAACGAACCGCCTCGAGAGCGATGCGACCGCTGGTCGCCCCCGCGAGCACTGTCGATGTCTGAGGAACTTCGGGTCATCGGCAGCCAATCGGAGTTCCAGGTGATCGAGAAGATCGCGAGCGGTGGAATGGGCACCATTTATCTGGCCGAGCAACACGGTGTCCACGGCTTCCGTAAAATCGTCGCGCTGAAGCGCATCCTCAAGAGCCTGATCGCTGACGAAGAGACGATCCAGCTGTTCCTGGATGAAGCCAAGCTGGTCGCCGACCTGATCCACGAGAACATCGTTCAGGTTTACCATCTGGATCAGCTGCCAGAAGGCGAATTCCTGATCGTGATGGAGTACGTCGCCGGACGCAATCTGGCTGAGATCCTCGACCGCCTCAAGTCGCACCGGGAGAGAATGCCGATCGACCTCGTCGCTTTTGTCGTCAGTCGGGTCTGTCGAGGCCTGGACTATGCTCATCGAAAGCGGGACCACCAGGGCCACCGGATGAAGATCGTTCATCGGGATGTCTCCCCGTCCAACGTGCTGATCAGCTTTGGCGGCGTCGTCAAGCTGGTCGACTTCGGGATCGCCAAGGCCCTGACGACCAACAGCCCCGACGAGCGCAAGGTGCTGATGGGGAAGTTCCCCTACATGTCCGCCGAGGCGGCGCAGTTTGCCGGAACCGATCCTCGCAGCGACATCTTCAGCCTCGGACTGGTCTGCTATGAGCTGCTCACCGGGCGGATGGTCTTTCAGGTCGAAACGCGCGAGGAGCTCCTGGATAAGATGGCCAATTTTCGCATCCCCAACGTCCGACTGGTCAACAGCGAGGTGCCGAAAAAACTCGACTGTATCGTGATGAAGGCACTCGCCATGGACCCCGCCGATCGCTACCAGTCGGCAGAGGAGATGGGCGCAGAGCTCGAGCAGTTCCTCCACTCCAAGGGACGCGGTCCATCCAACAGGAGCCTGGGCAAGTTTCTGGCCCGGTTCTTTCCCGAGGCCCGCAAGCAGGTGAACTGGTAACTGCCCCAACCGCACATCTCGCCCCACGCCTCGCCTTTTCTCTGCGACCCAACTTCTGTACAATCAGTCTGGATGGCCTACCTGATGCTGGATCCCGATGGCGCTGCGGAGCGGTTCCGACTCTCCGAATGGACCGCTCTGGGAAGCGACAGCTCTAACCACATCCACCTGAACGACCGATTGATAAGTCGCTTCCACTGCCGGATCGAGCGCACCTCGGGCGGGGTGTACAAACTGATCGACCTGGACACCAGCTCGGGCACCCTGATCAACGGTAAACCCGTCACTCAGAAACTCTTGCATTCTGGCGACCAGATCCAAGTCGGCCCCTTTCTTCTCTTGTTTCGCGGGTCGCGTGTCTCCACCATGCGCCTGCGGACGCCAGGCCGCAGGGGAAGCAGCAAACGACGCAAGGGATCCGGCCGCAAGACCAAGGGGCAGTCCGCGTCCGACTCCTCAAGCAGCGATCTCGGCGGCTGGGCACTCGAGAAAGAACTCGAAGAGATGCTCGACAATGCGCGCGACCTGTTCGGCGAAGAAGGTCTGAACCGGATGGAGGCTGTGTTCTGCGAATACAGCAAGGCGCGACCGGAGAGTCGTTTCAACCAGCTGGAGTCACAGAAAAAACGGCTACTCCAGCTGATGGAGATCAACCAGGCCTTGACGGAGGAACTGGAACTCGGCCCGCTGCTGGAGAAGATTCTCGACAGCATCGTCACCCTGGTCGATGCGGAGCAAGCGTTCGTGGTGATGTTCGACGAGGATGGACGGATGAACATTCCGGCCCATCGCAACATCGAACAGGAATTCCTGGATCAGCCGCAGTACGAGATCTCGCGCAACCTGATCGAGAAGGTGCGGGAGAGTGGCCAGATGATGCACTGCCACGACGCCCAAGGCAACGAGGAGTTCGACGCCTACATGTCGGTGAGCGACCTGCAGTTGCGCTCGATCCTCTGCGTCCCGCTGGGGGTCGGAGATACGATCGATGGCGTGATCTACGTCGAGAACCGACTCAAGCCCCGTGCGTTCGACGAGAGGGACGCACTGGTGATCCAGTCCTTCAGCCACCAGGCCTCGATCGCGATCAGCAACGCGCGAAAGAGCCAGGAGATCCTGGCCAAGAACCGGAACCTGCGAACGCTGAACAAGATGGGCAAGGCCATCTCCTCGACCCTCGAGCTCGAGCCGCTACTCGAGTTGATCGTCGGCAAGATGATCGAGGTCTCCGGCGCCAACCGGACCTACCTGATGCTGGTCAACAAGGACAGCGACAAGCTCGAGTTCCGTCTCGGACGCAACCAGGACAACGAGCCCCTGACAGCCCGCGACTTCGAGGTCTCGACCTCGCTGGTGCGCAAGGCCGTCAGACGGCGGCGAACGATGCTGACCATCCTCGACAAGGCCAACCCCTCGCCATCCGAGTCGCTGTGCGCCGACGAGTTCAGCGCGGTGATGGCCGTGCCGATGTTCGTGCGCGACAGGCTGCTCGGTGTGATCTATGCCGACAAGGACGGCCATCAGCAGCCGTTCAACCGCTCCCAGGCCCGTCTCGTCGAGCAGTTCGCCGACCAAGCGAAGATCGCGATCCACAACGCCTACCTCTACATGCGGGCCACCATCGACCACATGACCCGGCTCTACAAACGGAGCTACTTCGACAGCCGACTCGAGGAGGAGCTCGCCCGATCCGACCGCTACGACTCCCCGGTCACGTTGCTGATGCTCGACCTCGATCACTTCAAGAAGCTGAACGACACCCACGGCCATCTCGCGGGAGACGAGGTCCTGCGGCTGATCGGCCACATCATCAAGACCAGCGTGCGCGGCCACGACATTGCCGCCCGCTACGGCGGCGAGGAGTTCAGCGTGATCATGCCCCAGCTGGACCTCGTCGGGGCGGTGCGAGTGGCCAAGCGCATCAAGCGGCGAATCCAGCACCAATCCCGCCTGGACCACAAGCTGACCATCTCGATCGGCGCCGCCGAGCTCCAGCCCGGCCAGACCCCCGAACAGTTGATCTCGAAGGCGGACCGGGCCCTCTACCGAGCCAAGAAAACCGGACGGAACAAGGTCTGCACCTGGCGCCCGGGCGGCTCCCGCCGACTGCTCACGAGCGTCAAGGAAACCAAGAAGAAGAGCTGAGACTGCGCCTGGCAGAGTTGCGAGGCGCTGTTACAATCCGGCCGCGATGAGCCAATCCCTGCACGTGCTGATGGCCACGCTCGAAGCGTGTGACCCGGGGCAGATCAACGATCCGCAAGCGATCGAGACACTGCTGGCCCACGCCGTCGAGCGCGCCGACTTCACGATGCTGCACCTTCGCGTGTGCACCTTCGAGCCGCAGGGGGTCACCGGCGTGGCGGTCGTCGGAGAGTCCCACCTGGCGATCCACACCTGGCCCGAGACCGGTTCGCTGTTCTTCGAGGTGGTCTCCTGCGCGGGCAAACAAAAGACCACCCAGTCCCTCGACGCGATCATCGAGGGACTACCTGGTGCGCGTGTCACTCAGCGCCAAGAGCTGACCCACGCGGTCCCGCAAGAAGCTTAACCACCCCAGGACAAACGGACATCCGCACTTGCTCTCCGCTGCCGAACTCCCTGGCAGCGGCAGGGGTGTTTTGAGAACCGTGATGCTCAGAAGAAGCCTCTAATGGGTCCACCCAAGCGCGCAGCTGCTTCGGGTCGATCTGCTCGAAGGTCGCAAGAAGGTTGGTGTTCTTAGCCAGGGTCTGAGGGAACACAACCAGGCCCCTATCAGTCTCCAGCACCGCCGCTGTGCACTGGATCAACACGGAATGCAGACGTCCCTGATGTAGTCATCTCCTTTTCAGGAGTCGTTACGGGCCCCACAGCGGTAAAATTGTTAGGCTTGACTGGGTCTTCACGCCTAAACGACCCGATTGCTGCTGCCTCATTCCAAACTAACGCTCTGATCTGAAAATAAACCGATTGGGCGCCACCGTTGACCGCCTCCATTTCCTGGGGGGAAAGCTCCGTTGAGCTAAAGGATGCCCTGTCTTTTCTGGTAGAGATTTTCATCTTTATTCTCCTGTAAAAGTATATGGAGGAGCAGCTCAATGCTTCGTAACTGCCTGGGGGCATAGCGAAATCAACCAGTTATTTCCGGACAAGTACTAAGGTGATGGCAAGGAGGGCACGATCATGGCCAAGAAACGCAAGCGTCGTCGTTACACCCCGGCGCAAAAGGGCAACGCGGATGCGATGTACAGTCTCGGCTTCTGCTACGCCAACGGCCAGGGAGTCGTCAAAGATCCCGACCGAACGAGGCCGTGTAGCGCTGCTAGACAACTGGGCCTTCGAGCATCCGTCTAGTTTTCATCGGGCCGCCGGTCAACCCCTGGGCCAGCTTGGCCAGCAGGCCACCGCCGGGGCACTGTGTACATGCGGAATCA
>CAZANL010000022.1:0-17700 GCA_964486115.1 uncultured Planctomycetota bacterium | reverse complement strand
CCAGTTTCGACCTCTGGCAGTACGACCCGCAGGTGCAGACTCTGGTCGTGGTGGCGACAGACGATTCGAAGTATCGCGCGCAGGGAAGGGTGGTCCGGACGCCGGTCTACCGTGCCGCCAGCACCGAAGGGGTCCGCTTCATCGGGTTCGCCGCGGGCAAGGCCCGGCTGCAGGTCTCCTCCAGTCCGGTGGTTTACAGCTGGTATGCGCCAGGCGGAGCGCCCCGTCGGGGAACGGCCCAGGGAAGCACCCTCGAACTGAAGCTCGAAGCACGAGCTCGCAATACCCTCGAGGTCTGGGTTCACGCTGATCCGACAGGCGCGCCAGCGGTCAAGCTGATCGATCTGGACGGCATCCTGCGAGACCATGAGTGGGCCGCCGCCAAGCGGGCCCGCTCGGGCGATGATCTGGTCGGGCTGGCCGGTGCGCTGATCAAGCTGGCCAAGATGAAGCTGTCGGCTGCCAAGCGGCAGCAAGTCGATAGCTGGAAGCAGGAGCTGGACAGCAAGCTGGGGCAGAAATGGGCCCAACTCGGAAAAAGCGCCAAGGCGACGGTGGATGGCTTCAAGCGGCTGAGCGACTTTGCACGCCGTTACCAGTCCTTCGACGTCGGGCAGCGGGCGAAAAAGCGCCTGGCGGGGCTGCGCGCCGAGGTTGACACCCTGGCCGAGCCGCTGTGGCACAGGGCCGAACAGCTACGCCAGGCCAGGGACTGGAGCGATGCGCTGGCCGCGTATCGGACGATCGTCAGTCGCTTCCCGGTCGCCAAGCAGGCCGAGCTGGCATCCGGGCGGATCCAGGGGATCCTGGCCGACCCGGCGGCACAGAAGCAGCTCGCTGCGGTCCGGCATAAACAGGCAGCTGAGCGGCTCTACCGCCTCGCAGTCTCCTACAAGGTAAACGGGCTGACTGCGCCGTGGAAGAAGAACCTGAAAAAGCTGATCGAGCTCTACCCCGAAACCAAGCAGGCGCGGCAGGCCAAGCGAGATCTCGAGCAGGACTAGCGCCGGACGCTTGCCGTGCCCGATCGTTGGGGGCGAGCACGACCCGGGATCCGGAGCGTCTGGCGCAGGCACCACGAGCTGGTGGTTGATGTCGGGGGGCATCAGCAGGCAGCAGCCAGTCCCACCACCACTCCTCAGCAGTCGGTTCTGGAGCCCGCGGAGCCCAGGAGACCGTCGAGCGACGTCTGCTCAGTCGCAAGGCGGCCAGGCAACGGTTCGCCGCCATCCGGAAAACCTGTGTGAGCAACTGCGCCCACGTGCATCAGAATCGCATGACAGCACCCATCAGCCCGAAGGGATCGACCTCGAAAAATGAATGCGAGGGTCGAGGGCGCGGCTTGGCCCGCTAGTCGCTGGGGTTGGTTGATGCGTCGCCTCAATCCGATCAAAAATCTGTGAATTCAACCTGGAAGGACACCGACTTATGAAAGATGGGATGACCCGAAAGAGAAAAATCGGCCTGGCTCTGCTAGGCACCGTGCTGCTGGTTGGTCTGGTCCATTATTGCTGGGGTTACTACACTTCCAGGGCAATCGAGGCCAAGTTGCGAGCCATACGCGATGCCGGCTATCCCTCCAGCGCCCAGGAGGCAGACGAATTCTACCCGGGGGTTGCTGCCAGCCAGAACGCCGGGCTGATTTACCAGCGAGCATTTCTCGTCTTCTCTGACTCGGAAGACTTCATCGAGCGCATCTATCACAGCGCTGATTCATGGCCCTTCTATTTTGGGGCTTTCGCAACTGAGGTTGAATCAGAGTTGACCGCTTTCTTGTCCGCCAACCAGCAGTTTTACAGGCTCTTACAGGAGGCTTCCGAGAAGAAGGAGTGCCGTTATGAGGTCGACCTGAGCCTTGGGCTGGGTGCTCCTCTGGGCCACTTGAGGGGCGTTCAGAGCGCCGCTCGCGCACTGGAAATCAAAGTCGTGGCACACGCCAGGAGGGGTGAGGCGGAGGAACTCGTCAAGACGATGGGTGTTTTTGCGGCTCTGGTGCATTCGCTGGATCGAGAGCCGGTGCTGATCTCGTGGTTGGTGCGCTCTGCCATTCTTGGGAAATTCACCGACGCTCTCGAACAGACGATCAATGTCTGCACCTTGGCAGATGAGCAGCTGACACGACTCAGCAGCCTTTGTGAAGGCCTGAACAAGCCGGAACTGCTGGCCAGAGTGATCGCGGGGGAGCGCAGTCTGGGACTGTCCGGTTTTGACGCTGTAGGTGGGCCTTACCGCTCCTGGGGCAAGGGGCTCTACCTGGCCGACAAGCTGTCTTACATCCAGTATTTCGATAAGATCATGGCAGTCTGCAAGCTGCCCATCGAAGAGAGGTTGAGGGCCGGAAAAAAGGAACTCGCAGAGGCCTCGCGATTTCCCCTCTGGTCCACACCGGTAAGTCGAATGCTGGTCCCCGCTCGCGGTTTGTGGAGAGGGTCTCTCAAGGACGGCATCCGGATTCGGATGATGATCGCGGCCATTGAAATCCAGAGCCACAAGTCCCGAACGGGTCGGTTGCCAAAGACATGGCAAGAACTGGTCCCGGTCCATCTCGAAAGCCACCGATCGACCTGTTCACGGGAAGAGAGCTCGCACTCGTACCCCGGAAAAAGGGTCTGAAAATTCTCAGTGTGGGACAGGATGGGACGCGAGATCCTGGAGCAGAAGGTGCGCGCTCTAGCCATGACGACCTGATCTTTCGGGTGATGCCCTAGGTCACCGCTGCGGGGTCACCGTCCCACGTCGAGGGACTTCTCCGGTGGCCCCTTGAGTGTCGGGGGGCTCGGATCGTCGAGTGCAGGTGCCGCGGTGCCCGCTCCACCGGATTGAATCCGGTGGAGCGTTATCCTGCTAGCAGCGGACACCCACCAGCAGGCACTTGTGGATCCAGAAGCGCAGGTCCTCCCCATCCGGAGTGACGCGCAATGCCTCTTGGTGTTCCGAGGGTGCCGCGAGCAGAATGCGCCGGATCTCCGCTGCATTCTCGGCTGGTGTGCGGTTGCGCTCGCACCACCGGCGCCACGAGATCCCGTCCGCCAGCTCGGGGAAATCCCCCTCGTCGGTCTCGATCGTCATCCCGGACGTGGCGAAGAACGTGCGCTACTGGCTGCGTGTGTAGGAGCGGATATGGGTCGGATCGTGCAGCACTTCGAGCTGGTGCACCAGCGCGTCGAGCGCGGGGTCGGCGTGCCCCTGCAAGTCGGTGACGGCGACCCGACCGCCGGGCTTGACCACGCGGGACATCTCGTCGATTGCGCCCTGGATGTCGATGAAGTGGTGCGAGGCCGTGCGGCAGGTGACCGCGTCGAAGCTGCCGTCGGGGAAAGGTAGCTGCTCGGCCGTGGCCAGCACGCAGTCCAGCGCCAGGCTGCGCTGGTCGGCCAGCTCTCGCGTCGCCTCGAGCATACCGAGCGCCGGATCGAGCGCCACGACCCGCGCCCCGCGCCCCGCGAAGGCCAGCGCGGTGTGTCCGGCGCCGGTGGCGATGTCGAGCAGGTGGTCTTCGGGGCCGACGGGGACGGTCTCGAGCAGCAACTCCAGGGAGTGGCCGGTGGCGTGGCTCTGGCTCACGGTATAGTCGGCCGCGTGCCGGGTGAACTGGGCCACGGTCTGGTCGCGGATACGGCGCGAACGCCTCATTACATCCACCATACCCCTGCTGGACGCCGGCTGCAACCGGTGGTATAAGCAGGGCTTCCGGCTTCGTGAAGATTGCGCAGAGACGGGCGGACCCCTTGCTGGAGGCGGCTGTGACCGGTGTCCGAGCCGACCCTTCCCGCCTGTTGTTGTAAATCGCGCATAAACAAGCGGGCCCCACAGCTCAGCAAAGGAGAGGCACAGTGACAGAACAACGCCGCGGGCCTGGTCCTTGGACGCTCCTGGCCATTGTCATCTGCTTCTACTACATCTTCTACTCCTTCTTCGGCGTTACGCCCAAGTACTGGATGAAGGTCGCGAAGATGAAGGGGATGGCCTTCAGCTATCACTCCACGGTGGGTGGCATGCTGCTGGCGATGATGATCGTCTTCGCTCTGGGCTGGCACAAGCGGCTACGGGAGAAAAGTACAAGGCCACGGATCTGGGGCGGGTGGTTCACCGCCGAGTCGGCGATCACGTTGCCCTCGGGTATCTGTACCGCGGTCGTTATCTTCACCACGGTCTACCTGTACACGCTGGGCAAGGTTGTGGTGGCGATGATCATCATGCGCGGCAGCCTGCTGGTGATTGGTCGACTCGTCGACATCGTCCTGCAGGCGCAGGGGATACGGCGCCAGGAGGTCTACTGGCAGTCGACGGCGGCGGTGAGCTTTGGCCTGACTGCGGTCGTGTCGCTGCTCTACTTCAGCTGGACGACGGGTAAGGGCATCTTTGCGGTGCCAGGGGTGGTGCCGACGATGGTGCTGTACGTCGGCGCCTACGCGGTCCGTCAGTACATCATGGCGCTGTACAAGGAGAAGAACAAGGGCGAGAGCTACGACATGGTGGCGTTCTTCGGTGCCGAGCAGTACTGGGCCTTCATGTCGACGCTGCTGTTCGCGACCGTGGTTTTCGGCGCGGTGGCGCTGGGCTGGCAGAATCCACAGGCGAAGGTTGCCTTCGAGGCGTTCCGCAGCACCGA
The DNA here is from genome assembly GCA_964486115.1 of uncultured Planctomycetota bacterium. Taxonomy (GTDB): domain Bacteria; phylum Planctomycetota; class JACQVV01; order JACQVV01; family CAZANL01; genus CAZANL01. The sequence continues at coordinate 13,088 of CAZANL010000022.1, read as the reverse complement.
TGGGGTGGCGGTTCTCTCTTGCTTGCCGTATGGGCTGATCGCGTTCGTCTCGGTCTTCATCTTCATGTTCGAGGCCGGAAGCGCCACCTTCAACGTCGCGATCAATCGGTTCACCAGCCTGATGGCGGGCTTTACTGCGACCCTCGTAGCACATGTCTGGCTGAAACAGCGCTGGCTGCGCGACCCAGAGGAGATTGCCTTCGGCATTCTTGTGTTTGGCTTCCTCTTCCTGTTCTGGGCCGCCTTCCGGCGCAAGTCCGAGGACGCCAAGGCCCGGGCGGCGAGCCCGGCGCCCAGTTAGTTTGCCTGGGGGATCTGATGAGTAACTTGATCGATACGCTGCTGCTGCTGGCCCTTCCCGCCTCGGGCAAGTCCGAGGTTCGTCGGTACCTCAGAAGCCTGCCGGACGAACAGGCCACGGCAGACTTCGGCCTGGGGCCGAATGTCCAGCTGGACGACTTCCCCTATGTCCACCTGATGCGCCGCGTGTCCCAGACCCTGCGCGAGGCGGGCCGTCCCGGCGTCTATTTCGAGGCGGACAGCGAGCCGATGAGCGAGCCGCGGGACTGGGGCACGCTGATCGAGCTGCTCAACGAGGACTACTGCTGGCTACATGACAAGCCGGCGCTCGCCCCGGCCTCGGCCGGACGCTGGCTGATCGAGCGTCTGGATGCGGCACGTGCACGGGTGGGAGCCGAGCCGGCACTCGGCGGACTGCCCGAGGATCTGCAGCAGCGCATCGCCGACGTGCTCGAAGAGGAAGCGAGGGAGCTGTTCGAGGAGCGGGTCAACGGCGTGCCCGATTCGCTGGAGGGCAAGACGATCGTGATCGAGTTTGCCCGCGGCGGCGGCCAGGGCAGTCAGCTGCCGCTGCCCACGCCCTTTGGCTATGCCTATTCGCTGGCGCAGCTGTCGGACGAGATCCTCTCACGGGCCCGTATCCTCTATGTCTGGGTCACGCCGGAGGAGTCCCGGCGGCGCAACCGGGATCGCACCGATCCCAACGACCCGGGCTCGATCCTGCACCATGGGGTGCCGGAGAAGGTGATGCTCGAGGATTACGGGACTGACGACATGGAGTGGCTGATCGAGCAGTCAGATCGGCCTGGGACCTTGCGTATCGAGACCCGCGGTCAGATCTTCCACCTGCCGGTGGGCCGCTTCGACAACCGCGAGGACAAGACCTCGTTTCTGCGGATCGATCGCGACCAGTGGCCTGCGGAGAAGGTGGCGGCGGTTCATGCGGGACTGAAGGCAGGTTTCGAGCCGATCAAGCCCTGAGCGGATTGAACTGCTAGGGACTTGGGGCCGTCTGGTCTGGCTCAGCCTGACTGGGTGTGTCTTCCGCTATCAGGCGGACCCTCATTGGCTTGGCGGGGCGATGGACGAGGGGCTTGAGTTCGGGCGGGGTGTGGACGTCGAAGGCGACCCAGAAACCTCCCTGGGTTTCAGCGGTTCCAAGCTGCATGCTCGAGCCCGGCACCTCTGCGCTGGCGATCCAGATGTCGATGTCCCCGCCGGAGGATTCGACCAACTCGGAGCCGATCGGTCGCAACTCGCTTGCTCCGCAGAAGCTCATGTTATGCTCGCTTCGGCACTCTGTGTAGAGGGTCTCCTGAAGGTACCTCTTTATCAGGTCGCCCCGGCGCAGGTCGACCGCCTCAAGTTCTTCTTCCATGGTGCGAAGGACTCGCACGAGCAGGTTGTGCTGACAGTCCTCACCGCTCAGGCGGACCCAGGCGAAGTTGGCAATGAGTTGGCTCATGTGAATCGATTATACACGAGCAGGAGAGTCCGCGGAGTGGGCCTTCGTGAGACTGGCGGGGGGGAGCGAGAGTGTGTCGTCCCACGCCAGCAACCTCTTGCTAGGGAATCGCGACGATGTAGGCCAGCCAGCCAGACTCGTTGATCGCTATTCGTTGGTGCCTGAACTCGCCGTTGAACTCGTCGGTCACCTCGTCCGATTGCTGCCAGTAGACCCGTGAGTCGCGGAAGCCCGCTGCGGCCAGCAGCTCCCGAATCTCGGGGATCGTCCAGTAACGCCAGTCGTAGGTGAAAGCCCGGTGCATCGGCTCGCCCTGATCCGGTTGGAAGTGGATGTGGAACACAACGCGGTGGCTGATCGGGTCGAACTCGGCCAGCTCCCAGTGAAATTCGAACCCGTCGAACTCGGTCACTTCGGTGTCGGGTTCGTGGGCGTCGCAGCCGCCAAAGATGTCGAGGAAGAACAGCCCATCTTGGGCGATCGAGTTGCGGACGCTCTCGAAGTAGCGCTGCAGGCTCTGGCGGGTCCAGAATGTGAAGTAGCTGAAGTTGTAGGCACAAATCGCGTCAGGGGCGCAGTCGCTCGGATCTCGTACGTCTTGCTGTAACAGCTTCACCTGTTCGCGCTGCGGTGGGGTCAGACGCGCGACGTTGTGCTCGATGCCCCAGTCGAGCGTTTCGCGGCACAGATCGATGCCATAGGCCAGCTGCTTGCCGCTCTGGCGGACCCAGGCGCAGCTGACGTTTGCCGTCCCGCAGAAGTCTTCACGCAGTATGCGGGGGAACCGGTCGCGCAGCGCCTTGTAAGTGCGCTTGATGAAGCCGCACTCGCGCCTGGCGTCCTGGACGGCGATCTGGTAGAGGTGGTGTTTGTCGCGTACGAAGGTCATTCGGGCGCGAATTCTACTGCACGCAGGGCATCCGGCAAGTCTGTTACTTACTTGCCGGTCGTGGCGCCCCCGGTTCCGCTCTGACTGCCGCCTCGGTTGCCGCCTCGGCTGCGTGCCGGTCGCGGAGGCGTCTTGATGGTCGTGGTGTTGGTGGTTGTTTGCGAGCTGCTGCGTTCGCGCCGACGGCGCGCTTGGGCGAGTTGTCAGTTGGCCGGGGGAGAGATGTAGAACTTGACCAGGCCGGCTCGCCGGATCAACAACTCCCAGGGTGTTCGGTTGTATTTCCCGATCATCTTGTCGGCGACGCTGGCCAGCTCGACCAGCTCCTTTTCAGCCGGCAGGCCTCCCAGCCAGCGGATCGCCTTCAGTGGCTGGGTCCCGTGGCACAGCAGGTAGTTGTCGTAGAACAGGGCGACGGTGCTGGCCGAGAGCCCGCAGCTGAGGTATGGCGCTTCGATCTCGGACTGCGGCAGTCCAGAGAGCACGATCTTGGACCAGGAGGCGTGCAGATGAATCAACTGGCCCAGGTTGAACTTGGTCACCATCAGTTGACAGCGCAGCACGTCTGCCGTGGCAATCGTTCGACGCCAGAACGGCGTCATCCGCTTGGGTTTGGGCAGCTTGGCCAGGCGGGCGATGTAGGCGTCGAGTGTCTGGCGGTCCTTGGTCGCCTTGGCTGCGGCCTGAGCCAGTGCGCCCAGGTTCCAGTTGTAGTAGGAGCGATTGCCGCTGCGGGAGCTCTTCGAGACGCTGCCAGTCAGCTTCGGGGGTTTGCTCTGGAACAGTCCCATCTTGTAGCAGTCGCTCCAGGCAGCCCGAATCAGCCGCCACACCGGATTGCGCTGAACCAGAGACGCATATTGGGCTCGGCTCAGCGCTGAAGGTTCGTACTGCTTGATCAGGTAGCGGTCGAATACCGCTGCGCATCGTTTGTGCAGCCCGCTGCAGACGCGGCAGCTCGCGTAGCTGCAATAACCGTAGCTCGAGCTGGATGGGGGGTCATACAGGTAGTAGGCCCCCCCGCTGCGCGTGACCAGGCGGTTGAGCCCGTAAATCCCATAGCCCGCGGGGATCGATGCCTGGGGGTCGCGCTCCTGGAACAGAAAGCCCCAGGGGTATTCGATGAGCGGAGTCTCGGCGCCGGCCAGGAGCAGCGGCTTGTGTTTCTTGGTCTCCGTCCGGCGCTGCTTCCAGTAGGGGTCGGAGTAGATCCCCTCACGACTGATGACATAGAGCTTGGTCTTGGTCCGCTTGAGGAGCAGGCCGGTCTGCTCCGTGTAGTGTTCGGTGTCGCCGTTTTCAACGGTGAACAGCACGATGGCCTTGCGACCGTAGCGCCGAGGAAAGCCCTGCGCGCAGGCCGCGATCGCGGCCATCGTATTGCGGATCTGATCCTGAGGTTTCTGCGCGACGCTCGTCAGGGCGCTCTTCAACTCCTCCAGCGCATCGGTTGGTTTTTGCACCAGGTGCAGCTTGGCGTCGATCAGCACCACCGCGTGCTTGACGTTCACCTTGCCCTGGAATTTGTCGGCGATCAGCTGACCCAGTTGCTTGTGGAGGCCGAGTTTGGCCATCTGGGGAGTATTGTCCACCAGCCAGATGACCAGGGACTGCTTCTTGGCCGAGGAGGCCCACGTGTCCGACTTGGCGGCCAGGTCCTTGACGATACCCTCCAGGGAGACCCCTCGGTGGGTCCGGGAGTTGAGTTCTGACTGGGTCTGCGCATTCGCCGCCAGGGGCAGGCTGATCGATAGGACGGACAAGATGAGGCCGAGCAGCGTGTGTTTCATCCGGCGGCTCCTGGGTGGCGCGTATCTACTCAGATGGATTGACCCCCCCACACTAACCCAAGCGAATCCTTCATGGAAAGATGAAACTTCTGTGTGGGAGATGCGTCAAAAGACTGTTGCCGTCCAAAGACTGCCTTACTGGAGCTAGACCGGAATGAAACGACTGCTGTTCATCGTGGGGTGTGTACTCGGTTTTGCGCTGAGCGCCATGGCAGATGGGCTGATCGTGGTCCGGCCGACGCCCGAGCAGCGGCGCCAGGGCCTGCGCAACTACCCCCTCCAGGTCAAGTACCATCGGGTCAAGACACAGATCAACAGCCTGGTTGCCGTGACATCGATCGACCAGGTGTTTCGCAACCCGACCCGCTTCCGCCTCGAAGGCACCTATGTTTTTCCCGTTCCGCGAGGGGCGACGATCTCCAAGTTCTCGATGGACATCGACGGACAACCGGTCAAGGGCGAGATCCTCGATCGGGACAAGGCGCGACAGATCTATGAACAGATCGTGCGCAAGTCCCAGGATCCGGCCCTCTTGGAGTACATGGGCACGCAGGTCGTTCGGCTGAGGATCTTCCCCATCGAACCCAACTCGGACAAGCGGATCAAGATCAAGTACTCGGAGGTCTTGGCGGGTGACCAGGGGCTGGTCAGCTACCGCTACCCGCTGAACACCGAGAAGTTCTCGGCCAAACCGCTCGAGGAGGTCTCGGTCGAGGTGTCGATCAGTGACGGCGCGCAGGTCAAGTCGATCTACTCGCCGACCCATCCGGTCCAGGTGTCACGCAGTGGCAACAACGAGGTGACGGTTCGCTACGAGGCCTCGAACCTGACGCCGACCCGGGACTTCCTGCTGACTTACCTGCGCTCGAAGCACGCGGTCGGGCTCTCGGCGCTGACCTACAAGCGGGGAGAGACCGGGTACTTCGCGTTCGTCATCTCGCCGAAGATTGCCTTCAGCAAGGAGGACATCCTACCCAAGGACGTCGTTTTTCTGCTCGACACATCGGGCAGCATGCTCGAGCAGGACAAGATCGGGCAGGCGCGCAAGGCGCTGGGTTACTGCCTCGGTCGCCTCTCGGAAAAGGACCGTTTCGCGATCATCGACTTCTCGACCGATGTGCGCAGCTTTGCCAAGGCGCTGACTCCCGTGACTCGGGACAGCCGAAAGCGAGCCCGAGCTTATGTCGACGAGCTGGAGGCGGTGGGTGGGACCAACATCGACGAAGCGCTTCAGGCGGCTGTCGCTCTGACCCGGCAGGCCAAGGAGGGGCGGCCGTTCACCATTGTTTTCATCACCGACGGCAAGCCGACCATCGGCGAGCGCAAGATATCCAACATCCTCAAGAACGTCAGTGTTTCGACCAAGCACTTCTTTCGGCTGTTCGCGATTGGCGTGGGCCATAAGATCAACACTCACCTGCTGGATAGTCTCTCTGGCAAGCGCCGGGGAACGAGCCTGTATGTCGCTCCGGGCGAGGATCTGGAGGTCAAGATCTCGTCGTTCTTCGACAAGTTCGCCTACCCCGTGCTGACCGACCTCAAGCTGGTCGTCAACGGCGTGAGAATCAAGGACATGTATCCTCGACCGCTCCCCGATCTGTTCAAGGGCAGCCCGCTGGTGTTGTTCGGCGCTTACAAGGGCAGCGGCAATGAGGCGGTGACGCTCGAGGGAACCTACAGGGGTGAGAGGCGGAAGTTCGTCTACGAGACCACGTTCGCCGATGCGGTGACCGCACATGGTTACTTGCCCCATCTGTGGGCCAAACGCAAGGTGGGACACCTGATGGATCAGATCCGACTGCATGGCCAGAACGACGAGATTCGCCAGGAGATCGTCCGGCTGGCCAAGCGGTACGCAATCATGACGCCCTACACCTCCTTTCTCGTGCTGGAGGACGAGCGGCGCAGAGCGCCCAGTGTGATGTCCAAGGGTGCGCCGAGCGCGGGTCGGTTCTTTGGCTCTCGCGGCAACAAGCTGGCCCAGGGAGCGGATCAGGCGATGCGCCAGGAATCGGGCCGTCCCGCAGTCAAGGCGGCCAAGAAGGCCCAGGACCTCAAGGACAAGTCCCGTATGGACGACGAGTCGGGAGGGGGCGGGGACGGCAGCGGGCGACGCCTGATTCGTCGAGTGGGTGACAAGACCTTCTATCTCCAGGGCGGCGTCTGGGTCGATTCGTCTTACGAAGCGGCGAAGATGAAGACTTCCGTGACCCAGGTTCCCTATCTGTCTGAGAAGTACTTCACGCTGCTGAAGCGACACGAGGGGCTGGGCCAGTACCTTGCGCTGGGCAAGCAGGTGATCGTCGTGGCCCAAGACGGGGTGGTGATCCAGGTCACCATGAAGTGAGCGTGCGCCATCGTCGCTGTGGCCACTAGCTCGCTGACTGCTGATTATTTGTGTGCTGCATTGGTGCGTATCGCGTATTGAATGTGGCATGAGAACCCGGAAGTTCAAATGGCCCCAATGGTCTGATCAGCGGCCGTCAGCAGCCTGGCAGTGGATGTTGGTCGGGTTTCTGGTGCTGGCCTTTGCGCCCGTGATCTACTTCGGGCATAAGTATCGAACAGAGCGTGTCTGGGAGAAATTGCAAGAGCAGGAGCTCCAGGCGCGACAGAGGTTCGAGCAAGCAAAGGCCGCAGCGCGTGCGCGCAAGAAGGCGGGCGGGGGACGGCCGGGCCTCCAGGCCGACCCGGAGAGCACGGCCCAGGAGCTGGTCCGGCTGCGGCGGGAGAATGCCGCGGCGCGCCAGCAGATCAAGGCCTTGCACTCTCGGCTGGATGCGATGTCGAACAGTCGCGCCAGGGTGCCGGCCGAACAGCCGCTGGCGTCTGCCAAGGCGGCCAGTCAGCCGCCCGCTCCGCTCGCGGGGAAGAGCCCCGCGCAGGTCAAGGAACTCCTGACCTCGGTTCTGAAGCAGAAGGGGCTCAGCGCGCTCGGTGACGACCTCTACAAGAAGGTCTTGGCCTGGGCCCGGGCCAACCCGCAGAAAGCTCTGAGCACGATCGCCCCGCTGGTTGTCGACCAGAGCCAACCCGCAGCGGTGAGAGCCGGTGCCGCGCTGGTCTTCGACGAGAACGGTCAGATCGGCGGTGTCGGTCTTGCGGGAGCGGTGCCGGTTCTCGAGGGGGCGGCGTCGACCGACCCGGACCCGGTCGTGCGGCGGTCAGCTGTCCATGCGTTGGCCTTCATGAAGGGTGAGTTGCCGGTTCGCGCGCTGGAGAAGGTGCTTCGGGGTGACGACGAGTGGGGTGTCAAGATGAACGCCGCCTACGGACTCGCGGTGCGCAACAGCCCGGCCGCGGTGGAGTACCTGCTCAAGACCATACGTGACCCAAAGGAGGCCGTCACCGTACGAGCCGTGGCGGCCCAGACATTGTTCTCGGCCAAGCCGAGGCGGGCGTTCCCTTTTTTCCGCGAGAGCCTGAGCTCAAAAGAACTCGGTTACCGGCTCAGCGCCGCCAAGGTGATCGGCGAGATCGTCAAGGCGGGTGACCCGGAGGCGCTGCAGGCGCTGCGGGCCGTGATCGAGAAACAGGGCGAGAGTGGCATGGTGGTGCAGGCGGCGAAGAAGGCCTACAACAAGGTGGCGGGCCAGGAGGTTTATCTGCTAGACTGACCTGGCTTTTCGTCGGGTCGTCGTGGAGCGAGACAGACGAACTCCGTCGCCCAACTTCGGTCCAAATTGTTATGATCGTCCCCTGATGCGCTACCGCGTGACACTGATCAAGGGGGACGGTATCGGGCCGGAGGTGACCGGCGCGATGTGCGAGGTGCTGTCTGCCGCTGGCTGCCCGATCGACTGGGACGAGGCTCCGGGTGGCGTGGAGGCCGTGGAGACGTACGGCTCTCCGATGCCGCGTGAGACGCTCAACTCGATCCGCCGCAACAGCCTGGGGATCAAGGGGCCGCTGGGCACACCGATCGGCAAGGGCTACCGCTCGGCCAATGTCTCGCTACGCAAGGCGCTCGATCTGTATGTCGGACTGCGTCCGGTACGCAGCTTGCCAGGGGTTCGGACGGCGTATGAGGATGTCGACCTGGTGGTGTTGCGCGAGAACACCGAGGACCTGTACGCCGGCATCGAGCACGAGATTTCGCCGGGGACGGTATTGACCTTGAAGGTCTCGACCCGACGTGCGGGGGAGCGGATCGCCCGCTGGGCGTTCGAGCATATGCGCAACTCCGGGCGGCGGAAGATCAGCTGCTGTCACAAGGCCGCCGTGGTGCCCCTGGCGGACGGGGCGTTCGTCGACGCGTTCACCAACGTCGGCGCGCAGTATCCATTCATCGAGCAGCACGAGATGCCGGTCGACAATCTGGCCTTTGCGCTGGCTCTCGACCCCAGCGGCTTCGATGTCTTGCTGCTGCAGAATCTCTACGGCGACATCCTGAGCGACCTCTGTGCCGGGCTGGTTGGTGGGTTGGGGGTTGTCCCTGGCGCCAACATCGGCGATCAGATTGCGGTCTTCGAAGCGGTCCATGGCACGGCGCCTGACATTGCCGGCCAAGGGGTGGCCAATCCGCTGGCGATCCTGCTCAGCGCGCTGATGATGCTGGATTACGTCGGGGAACAGAAGCTGGCCCGGCGCATCGAGGAGAAGGTCTTCGAGGTACTGGAGGAGGGGGGTCACCTGACCCGAGATCTGGGGGGGCAGGCCGGTACGCGGGAATTCACTCAGGCGATTATCGACAAGCTCTGATGAAGCACGCTGTCACACTGGTTCCGGGCGACTGGGTCGGTCCCGAGTGCGCCGAGGTGGTCAAGCAGATACTGGCTGCCGCGGGTGCGCAGATCGCCTGGGAGGAGTTTGTCTGTGACCACGGCGTCCTGGACGAGGCGCTGCTCGAGTCGGTGCGGCGAACGGGGGTCTTGCTCAAGGCGCGGACCGATGCGATACGTCAGCCGGGAGTCCTGCCGCTCACGCTGCAGCTGCGCCGGGAACTGGGGCTCTGGGGCTTGGTGCGGCCGATCCAGGCCTTGCCCGGGACCCATGCGCGCTTTCCGGGGATCGATCTGCTCGTGGTGCGGGAGGTGAGCGAGGGGATCTACTCCGGGCTCGAGCACGAGGTGGCGGCCGGCGTCTTCGAGGCGGTCAAGGTCACCACCGCGCCGACCTGCGAGAGGATCGCCCGGTTTACCTTTGACCAGGCGGTCCGAGCTGGGCGCAAGAAGGTCACGATCGCGCACAAGTCCAACATCATGAAGAAGTCGGACGGGATGTTTCTGCGGATCGCGCGGCAGGTTGGCGAAGAGTACCTGTCAAAAGGCATCGAAACCAACGATGTGATCGTCGATGCGCTGTGCATGCGCCTGATTCGCAACCCGGAAGACTTTGATGTGCTGCTGACTCTCAATCTGTTCGGTGATATCGTCAGCGATCTGTGCAGCGGTTTGGCCGGCGGGATCACGGCGGGACCTTCGGCCTGTTACGGTAGCCAGGGGGTGGCGCTGTTCGACACGCCGCACGGTAAGGCGCCGCACCTGGTGGGCACGGGGAAGGCCAATCCGCTGCCGCTGCTGCGCGCCGCGCTGCTGATGTTGGGCCATCTGGGTCGGGAGGATGTAGCCGATCGGATCTCGGCGGCGCTGGAGAAAGCCTGTCGAGCGGACATCCGGACGGTCGACTGTGGTGGCCAGGACGGCTGCGAGGAGGTCCGGGACAAGCTGGTCGCCCGGCTCTGAACCAGCGGAGGGCCGATTGCTGGGCGCTGGGGTCGCCCGTGCGGGTTGATTGTCAGCGGTGGGCCGGAACGGGTCGGACCCGGATACGAGTCACTCGCAGCGCTGCGACTCCCGTGGTCAGCACCCGCAGCTCCAGTTTGCGCATCTGGGTTCTCTCGTCGAGCGTGAACGGGACGACCAGGTCACCCGATGCGAGAGTGCTGCGAAGCAGGGGGCGTTCAGCGACGAGGATTCCCATGGGGTAGGTGCTGATCTCGACCCGTCCGAACAGATCGCCGAACCGATAGCGGTCATACTCGCCTTCGATACTGAAGCTGGCCTCATAGCGTCCCGCGGGAAGCATGACATAGGGGCCGTAGATCAACACTCCGCGCTCCCCGCGGCGCGCTGCCCGGGCGGTCCCGTCGATCCGCCCGACCAGTCCCCGCATGTCACAGGCCTGGTAGACCTTGGGTGAGCGGTACCACTCGGCTTCCGCCTGCTGGCGAGACTTTGAAACCGTCCGAACGAGACGCATCACCGTTGCTCGGCCCACCCGATGCTCCACCTGCAAGCGGCCGGGAATCGGCGCGATCTGGTGGCCGTGGACGATGACACGCTTGACGCCCAAGGACTCGAGGAAGTCGAGTGTCTCGGGTGCAGGGAATCTCTTCATCAACTGTTCAGCCTGCCAGTACCAGGATGGGAAATACCCACTGACACCGTTGACCAGGTCATGCCCGTGGCGATGCGAATCGTAGAGGTAACGATAGTCGGCGTCGCGGGACATCGGGTACTCGATCATCGGCTCCGATTTCTGCTGGGCTAGCCAGTCGTAGACCGGTGGCGGAGGCGTCACGGTGTGGATTGCCAGCGGCGTCGCCCAGAACTCGGTCAGCAGCAATGCGAGCGCCAAGAGTTGGTATCGTCTCTTCAGGGTAGCGGCGCCGAACCCAGCGAGGATCGACAAGGCCAGAAAGACGAAGAACCCGATGACCGCGACCTGTCGCAGCCCGTCGAAGCCGGGCAGTGGGTAGATCAGTCCATAGGGCGCGGGAATCGTTTGCTTCCCATTGATCTTGAGTATCGGGCCCAACGAAAGCATGGCGGCCAGGACGACCAGCAGGATGGCGAAGGGCGCCAGGGATGTCAGGGCCGGTTTTTTGCGTATTGCGCGGGCACCGAGCAAGGCCAGGGCTAGCGTGGTCAGCCCGGGGAAGAGCGCTTCTCTCTCCGTCCCGGGGCTCTCGGTCAAGCCGCCCCACAGCCGGTTGGACGCAGGGGCATGAACGTAGCTCAACAGATCGGCGGAACCGCCGATGACGTCGTTGATCGGGCGATAGAGCCCCAGCTTGTGTTTGGCGGTCATGTAGGGCCAGATCACCGAGAGTACGACAAGGGTTGCGGTCAGTCCGAGGCCGAGCAGTTGAAGTGCGCAAGTCCGGTCGGGCCAGGAGCGCTGATGAATGAAGTGAAACAGGACGAAGAAGATGAGAAACAGGCTGAGGTACATGCCGTGGTAGCCGCAGCTGAGGAACTGCAACAGGTAGAACAGGCCGGTCAGGAGCAGGCTGCGCAGTTTCCGTTGATGGAGATAGCGATTCAGGTAGAGAAAGACGAACGGGATCCACTGGCTGGTCAGCAGATGCAGGTGCCCCAGATGATGGTAGCGAAACGGGAAGAAGGCGAAGATCACCCCGGCCAGGACGGCCGGCATGTCTTTGCCACACAGGTCTCGCGCCAGCAGGTATGCGCCCCAGCCCGAGAGCGCAAACGAGAGCAGCATCAACAGGTTGTAGCTGACCAGCGGGTTGCCGGTCAGGGCGTAGACCGGCAGGCTGAGCAGGGTCGGGACCAGCAGATGCTCGGAGAACGCCAGGACGAGAGAAGAGGGATAGAAGATGTTCGCTTCCCAGAATCGAGAGAAGTCGAAGGCCAGTATCTTCTGCTGGTTCCGGGTCAGGATCCAGGAGTTCAGTAGCGGGTCTCCGAGATCGCCGGGGATGCTGCTGTCGAGCGCAGGGGCCAGCGGCCAGGTCATCGTGATCGACAGCAGCACGAACAGTCCGAGAACCGCGGCCGAGCGTTTCATCGTCGCTCGGCGAAGTAGAGCAGGTAGCGGCCGACCTGACGTTGCTCGATTATGCGAAGCTGAGGCTTGTACCGCTTTTCGAAGATCTGCTGCATCTGCCGGTCCTGCGTTCTTTCCGGCTTGAAGACCCAGACCACCTTCTTGGAGCGGTTGACTGCATCGACGTAAGGTGGGTGGACCAGGTCTTCGATCTCGGGCCAGGTGCGCATGATCAGCTTCTCGTCGGTCAGATAGATCATCTGAAAACCCTGCCAGTAGCTGCAGTAGCCCCGGTCATAGCCGGCTTCGAGAATGACCTGGTTCAGCTGGCGCAGCTCTTTGATCTCGGGTTTCGTTGCGTGTTCTTGCTTGATGCGCTCGATGTTCTGCACGGCGCACAGACCAAAGAAGGCCAGCCAGAGTCCGGAGACGATCCAGGCCGCTTGCCCGATTCGTTTGTAGCAGACGGCGAAGATCCCGGAAAACAGGCCGCAGTAGGCAACCCACCAGGTCAGCAGATAGCGGTCGAACGTGAACTCGTGCGGGTGGCACAGATAGAACAGCGAGAGGACGATCGCTTGCAGACCGAGCAGCAGACCGAGTGTCGTGGGCGGCGGGCGCAGTCGAAGCATGTCCCACAGCGCGCGATGTTGACATACGATCCAGCCCGCGGCGCCGGTCAGCACGATCGCCAGAGTGATCCAGAACAGGATCTCCGTGGTGGTGGCTATCATCCCCGGCGAGGTCGGGCTGTTGTCTGAGCGGTTGAACAGAACCAGTGCGGCGTGCATGCGGAAGTCGGCCAGGTGGTGGGTCAGCATTCCCGGGTCGAGCCCGCCGCGCAGCTTGCGTACGTGGCCGTGTTCGACGGCGAGCCTGTGGTAGATCGTCGGTGTGTTGCCGAGCAGGA
>CAZANL010000021.1:0-17781 GCA_964486115.1 uncultured Planctomycetota bacterium | reverse complement strand
CGAACCTGCTTCCATAGAAAAACCCGCAGTTGAGATTCCAGTCGAGCAGCCAGGAGACGTGAAGACTGATCAGCGGAAAGCTGAACACCGGCATTCAGGTGAAGAAGGTCCGGCTGGCCGGGCCAACAAGAGTCTTGTTTGAGATCAGACAGGCGCATAAATAGTAGGCAGATAACGCAAAGGCCATTATTCCAGAACCGACCAGGTAAGTTGCCAAGCTCTCTTGGTGCACTGCAGACAGGACCAGGAGTGGCAGAATAATGAGGCAGGGATTGGCCAGAAGCGAGGTTGCCCTACTCCGCCATCTGGCCCAACGGCCTGAAGTCCTCCCCATTTCTACGCCTCGCGTGTCAGGTCTCGAACAACCCCAGCATCTGCTGCCAAACGTCGCCTCAGCAACCCCTCCACTCTGTGTCGCCAACTCCATGATATCACGAGTGAGAGCGGATTTAGGCCACTGCGTGCGTAGCGTTTATACGCCACTGAGTGAGAGCGGATTTAGGCCACTGATTTGGTGGTCGGCGTCAGCGGGCGAGTGGCTGGGTTGCGGGGACGTCTGTCGGCTTCTACATCTGTGCAGAGTCGAGTGGCCGGCTGACGGACCGCCCACATCCGCGATTCGCTTTCCGGAGCTCGAGCAACTCGCTAGACTGTCGAGATGAACCACATCGCCACCTTGGGCGTGGAGCTCTATGCCCAGTTTCGTGACAGGCCCACAAACCTGTGTCTTTCACCGTTCAGCATCTGGCTCGCGCTCGGATTGCTCCAGCCGGGTGCGCGGGGTCGGACTCGCGAGGAACTGGATGGTCTGCTCGGCGCCGACGCGACGAGCGAGGCGCGCACGCTCCGCGAGACCCTGGCGGAGCGGGCCCAGGGGTGCGTGGTTTGGGATGAGCAGGATGCGGCGAACTATGGGTTCAACCTGCGAGTGGCCAACAACGTCTGGGTGCAGACGGGGTATCCACTACAGCGCGATTACTGCGCTGCCCTGGAGCGGAGTTTCGGCGTGGTGCCCGCCAGCCTTGATTTCGGGGCAGACCCTGGGACTGCCGCGAGCGAGATCAATCAGTGGGTCAGCGCGCAGACCGAGGCCAGGATCGAGCAGATCATCAGTCGGCGGGTGCTTGGTCCCCTCACGAGGTTGGTGCTGGCCAATGCGGTGTACTTCAAGGCGGCCTGGTGTGACGAGTTCCACGAGCACGGCACGCGCGTCCGTCCGTTCTATTTGAGCAGCGGGGAGCAGGTTGAGGCCTGGAGCATGTCCTCGATTCGCGATGCGGATTACGCGGACGTGGATGGCGTGCAACTGATCAGTCTGCCCTATGTCCGACGCGAGCTGGAACTGGCGGTCATCCTTCCCCCCCGCGGACATTTCGAACCATTCGATCGGGGGCTGACGGCACAAACCGTGCAGGTCTTGCTAGATCGCAAGCGGCAAAGAAACCTCGACATCGCGCTGCCCAGGTTCACCTTCGAAACGTCGATGGAGCTGACCGCACAGCTCGGCGCATTGGGAGTGGTGCAGGCATTATCCCCATCTGCAGACCTTGGCGGGATCTCGACGGAGCCCGGTGTGAATCTGAGTCAGGTGCTGCACAAGACCTTCCTGGATGTGAATGAAAAGGGCACGGAGGCGGCAGCGGTCACCGCGATCGTGATGGCCGGGTGCGCCCCTGGGGAACCACCGAAACCGATTCCTTTTCACGTCGACTCACCGTTCTACATGCTGATTCGCGATGTCCCGACCAACACCTGGCTGTTCTTCGCTCGTGTTCTGGATCCACGCGACTGAGCCTGTTCGTTGTGGCTGCGGGCCATCACCCGCTCACGGGTGGACCTCATCGCCTTTCGACTGGCGACTGCTTTGCAGTGGGGCGCTTGCTTTCGGTGATGTTGCTCATATCCTGGCTCCATGGGAATGCAAATCACGGGTAAGCTTCACGCAGTCTTCGAGACCCAGCAGGTGACCGAGCGCTTTCAAAAACGGGAGTTCGTGGTCGAGCTGGCCGACAATCCGCGCTATCCGCAGTATGTCCTGTTCCAGCTGACTGGCGATCGCTGTGAGAAACTCGACGGATTCGATGCGGGGGACGAGGTGTGTGTCGAATTCAGCTTGAGGGGCCGGGAGTGGACCAGCCCATCCGGGGAGGTCAAGTACTTCAACAGCCTGGATGTATGGAGCCTGGATCGTGCCGGGGGACAGCCGGACGAGGACCGTCCACCCCTGCCGCAAGAAGCGCCTCCAGAGCCGGACGACTTCGTCGACGATCTCCCGTTCTAGGCTCCTCCCGAGCCTGCACGGCCAGTCTCCTTTCCGGTCGCGGGGGTCGTGATTTTCCGCAGACCCGTAGACGCTTCCGGAAATAGTGACAGGTTTTGGCCGGAGGACACAAAGCGTATACTGGGTTCAACAGGAGAATCAAGATGAGACGAGTGTTGATCGCGTTGTGTGTCACCCTTGGCTTGCTCTGCAGCCTGCAACTGGTCGCCGAAGACAGGGACAAGAAAGTCCGTGACGACAAGGCCGTGGTGCAGAAGGCCGGCCGATGGGTCTATGACGACATGGAGCAGGGAATTGCGTTGGCCAAGAAGACGGGCAAGCCGTTGATGATCGTCTTCCGCTGAATCCCGTGACATGCCTGCAAGGCATTTGACGGGCAGGTTGTCCGTCAAGACCGTCGGATCAAGGACTTGTTGGGCAAGTTCATCCCGGTGCGCATCGTCAAGACCAACGGGATGGACCTCTCCTTGTTCCAGTTCGACTATGACCTGACGTTTGCGGTGATGTTCATCAACGCGGACAAGACGATCTATGGGCGGTACGGGACGCGGACCAGCAAGGATGGGGCCGGTGACATCGCCATGGACGGGCTTCGCGAAGCGATGCTCGGCGCTCTCGAGCTGCACCGTGGATACCCGGCCAACAAGGAGGCGTTGAGCGTCAAGCGAGGGCCGAAGCCACGCTACGCGGTGCCCGAGAAGTATCCCTCGCTGTCCAAGCAGTTCGGCGCGAACTTGAACTACAAGGGCAAGGTCTCACGCAGCTGTATCCACTGTCACATGGCGCGTAGCGCCGAGCGCGAGGTCTGGCGAACTGCGGGTAAACCTGTGCCGGAGCGTTTTCTTTATCCCTGGCCGGTCACCGAGAGTGTCGGGTTGCTACTCGACCCGAAGCAGCGCGCCACCGTCAGGAAGGTGGTGTCTGGGTCACCGGCGGCCAGGGCTGGGTTCAGGCGGGGAGACCGGATCGAGATGCTGGGCGGACAGCCGCTGATCTCGGTCGCCGACGTTCAGTGGGTGCTGCATCGGGCGAGCAGCAGCGCCAAGATCGCTGGCCGCGTGATCCGCGGCAAGCGCCAGGTCGAGCTCACGCTGGCACTGAAAGAGGGCTGGCGGCGCAAGAGCGATTTCTCCTGGCGGGAGTCGAGCTGGGTCTTGCGCCGGATGACGCTGGGCGGGATGCTGCTCGAACAGCTCTCGGACGCCGATCGTCGACGACTGAAAATGCCACGGAGCCGACTGGCGTTACGTGTCAAGCACCTGGGGCGCTATGGGCCGCATGGAGCGGCCTGGCGAGCGGGCGCTCGCCAGGGCGATATTCTCTTCGCGTACGACGGCCAGACTCAGGCGATGACCGAGTGGCAAATAATGGCTCATGCCATGCGCAAGGCGATGAAGGGAAAACGGATCCTCGTGCGTCTTCTGCGGAAGGGAAAGGTGTACGACATCAATCTGCCGATGCAGTAGAGCGGTCGAGTCTCAGGCGGAGTGGCAGGAAGGCCGCGGCGAAGACGCCGGTCCATCGCAGAAGCTGGGTCCAGGCGATCAGGCGAGGGTCACGGCCACTCCAGCCCGGCAGCAGCAGCAGGTAGAAGGTCAGGCCGCAGAGTAGCGCTGCGCAAGTGCCCCGGAACAAGCCCGAGGCCAGGCTGGCGGCGCAAAGCCAGCTCTGGAGCAGCCCGAAAGCGACCCACATCAGCAGCCAGAGCAGCATCATCGCCGAGCGAGGTCCGATCAGGCCATACAGCAGATAGAAGCTCGCCGAAAGGACGGCGCTGATTGAGATAGCGGCGAGGGTCCCGCGGAGTGGTGCACCGGAGAGCAGACCGAGGTAGGCACCGACCAACCCGAACATTCCCACGCCGTGCAGCACACCCATCCACCAGGGATGGGGTTTGGCGATCCAGACCCAGAGATAGTCACCCAGGGTGCTGGCTGCTGCCAGGCAGAGAGCACCGACCAGGGCATCCCGCACGTCGTGGCGATCCAGCGGCATGGTGGCATTATACCTGGTTCCTGGGCGCCAGAAGGTCACGCGATGAAGGCTGCCTGGCGCTCCAGTCAGCGGAATAGGCGCGTTTTGAGAACGGGTCGTTTACAGACGCCGGTTGGCTGGTCCGGGTAGGTAGGTCTAGAGCTGGGCGAACGGCTGCAGATCATGCACGGACGAGGAAGGCTGGGACACGAACGGTGGAGAGCCTACTGCGGGTCCGCCTGATACGATAGAATCAACCGGCATGACGCGGATGGCTCTCTTCTGGGTTCTGACAGGCCTGCTCCTGCTCCCGCCAGGTGGATCGGCCGGGCAGCTGGTTTATGTCTCTTGCGCCCGGGACAATCGGATCGATGTGCTGGCGATCGACCCCGTCACGGGGCGGTTGAGTGCGTTGTCGCGTCACGTTCTGCGGGGCGCTCCCGGACCGATGGCGGCGTCGCCTGATCACAAGCGGGTCTATGTCGCCACTCGTCGGCGGGAGGGGCGCACCCGCATCTATGAAATAGTCACGCTCGAGCGGCTGCCCAAGGGAGCGCTGCGAACGCTGAGCTCCGCTCGAGTCGACAGTTTTCCGGCGTATCTGTGCGTGGCGCCTAGCGGTGACTTCCTGCTCACCGCGCACTATGGGGCGGGACAGTCGGTGGTCTACAAGATCGACCAGGGAGCTGTCGTGCCGCGGGTCGTCGACCGGGAGCGGACCCTGCGGACCGCCCACTGCATCGAGCTGGATCGATCGGGTACGTTCGCCTTGGTCCCTCACACGGCGCCAAACCGGATCTATCAGTACCGCTTCGACCCCAAGACCGGGCGGCTGTCCGCCAACCAGCCCGCCTTCGTCGAGGGTCCGGACGACCGGCACGACTATCATCAGCCGCGCCATATCCGCCATCATCCTCGGCTTGCGATGGCGTACTCCTCCAACGAGCGGGGGGGAGGCATCTCGGCCTGGAAGTTCGACGCCGAGAACGGGACGCTGGACCGAGTGCAGACGCTGCGGACCTTGCCCCAGGACTTCGACGGCGAGAGCGCCGCGGCGGAAGTTCGGATCACTCCCGACGGCAGGTACGCCTATGTCTCCAATCGAGACAAGACTGACGCAGCCAAAGGGGCCGATACGCTGGCCGGGTTCGCCATCGATTCGACGACCGGGCGGTTGAGTCTGATCGGACACTTTGCCACCGCTCGCTTTCCTCGCTCGTTCACGATCGATCGTCAGGGAGCTTACCTCTACGCAGCCGGACAGCGCGACGCCAATTTGGCCGCCTATCGTATCGATACCACGAGCGGAAAGTTGCTCCCGATCGCTAGCTACAGTGTGGGCCAGCACCCTTCATGGGTGCTCTGCCTGCCCGAGTAGCGCCTCGATCTCCTCGAGGACTCGAACCTGATCGGCGAACTGCTCGAGCGTCACGTCGAGACTGATGCCCTCCTTGCTCTCGGCGTAGCGGTCCCAGCCAGTCCGGTACTGATCGAGCAGGGTAGTCCCGCGGACCCGATCGAGATACGCGATTGCACCGATCGCGGCACACTGGTCGAAGATCAGGTCGGAGCGGTCCAGGTAGTAGTCCAGGTAGCGGCAGAGGATCGCAGCGGTGACCGGAGTGGCGAAGCGGGCCAGAGCCAGACAGTAGCTTCGTCCCGCATAGGGGATCTCGCTGCGCAGCAGGTGACCACCGATGGGATGCGCGAATTGCTCGAACTGGCGAAGGCCGGCGAGGTAGGCCCCGGCCACCCGAGCCCTCCAGCTGCGCTCGCAGAGTAGTCGCCAGACCAGCGCGGGCTGGATCTGGTTCCATCGAACTGCGAGGGCAGCCTCGAGTCGCTCCCGGGTGATGGCGAGGCAGAACGGCTCGATCCAGGTCCGAATCAAGTCTGCCGTCAGCGTGGCTTTCAGCGGTGCAGGCGGCGCCCAGTAGTAAAAGAACGGGCCGGGTCCGCCGATGACGACCCGCCGCCATGGATCGCCCGGCGACATTTCGTTACTGCCGGGATTCGCGCTCCACTCCAAGAAGGCTAGCCTACCCGCTGCCAGTCTTGGGCTCAAGCGGCGGCCCGGGGTGATGAGATGGTTCCTGGGCCAAAAATCCTCGGAAATCCGCTCGCGATAACGATCAGCCAGCGCCTAGAATCCGGGCCGATGAACAAACGGTTGATCTGCTGCCTGCTCGTGTTTCTCATTCCACTGCCGATACTGTTGGCCGAGGATTGGAAGGCGGATGTGGCGTCCCTGACTCAGGGGGTGACGCGGCTGGACAAGGCCGGTATTCCGGGCCCGATGGTGGTGTTCGGCAAGAGAGCTTTTCCGGTTGCCCTCGGTAAGATGGGCGGTGGCCGCCAGGTGCTGATCGCTGCGGCCCGTTACGGTGGCGGGCGCGTCGTGGCTTTCGGACACGGTGGCTACCTGAGTCCGGATGGAGCCGGCAAGGGACGGCTGCTCGAGAACGCCGTTCGCTGGTGCCTGGCTCGAAAGGCGGGCAAGGTCGGGGTGGTGGGTAATGACCGGCTACTGGCTCGCCTCCAGCGGGCGGGGCTGGATGTGGTGGCTGCCACGAGCGGCGGACTGACCGGGCTGGCGGTGCTGGTGGCGGACGCGCACCATCTGCGCAAGGGCCATCTCGACGACCTCGAGGCGTTTGTCAAACGAGGCGGGGGGCTGGTCACCGCGAGCCTGGGCTGGGGCTGGAAACAGCTCAATCCGGGCCGGACGTTGCTGGTAGATCACCTGGGCAACCGACTGCTGGTTCGCGTCGGGCTGGTCTGGGCCGATGGCTATCTCGAGACAACGGCCGGCAAGCAGTTCGCAGTGGGTCAGGCTCCGGGTGCACTGCTGCATGCGGGATTGGCCATGGACGCCCTGCTCGAACATCAGGCGGGAAAGGCTGAGCTGGCGGATGCAGCGATGACGCAGGCCGCGGCGACACTGACCACCGCGGTTCGCAGTTTGCCCGCGGGTTCGTCTCTGCTGAGCCGATTGGCCAAGCAGGCAGACGGCGGTCAGACCAGACAGCCGACCGACAAGCAGCCGCTGCGCCCGAGTGACGCTCTGGCGCGTGTGGTCTTGAGCTATCAGATCGCACGAGCGCAGCGAGTGCCGGCCAAGCAGGTCCGGGCGCACCCGGCCGCCAGAGATTTTCCGGGTGTGCCTCCGGCCGGTGCCGCTGCCCAGACACGCACTCTGCAGATCGACAC
Organism: uncultured Planctomycetota bacterium; assembly: GCA_964486115.1. Classification (GTDB taxonomy): domain Bacteria; phylum Planctomycetota; class JACQVV01; order JACQVV01; family CAZANL01; genus CAZANL01. The sequence continues at coordinate 10,316 of CAZANL010000021.1, read as the reverse complement.
CCGGATACCGGACTGGCATGGAACGGGGCTCTACGCCGCACCCGGTGCGCTGGTCACTGTAGCCATGCCGGCCAAGGTGGGGCAGGGATTCCGGGTTGTCATCGGCTGTCATCGCGATCAGATCTGGCACAAACCGAGCTGGCGCAGGGCGCCGCGTATCACTCGCAGCTTCGACGTGACATCGGCCCGGACCGAGGCGGCGTGCGCCTTCGGTGGGTTGATCTTTATCTCTGTCCCGAAAGGCCGGGGCAGTCTGGGCACGATCGAGGTGACGATCTCTGGCGGCATTGCTGCTCCGCACTACGTGCATGGAGTCACGTCGCTCGAGGCCTGGCGGAAGACGATCCGCCACCACCCTGCACCCTGGGCCGAGATCGGTTCACGCAAGATGATTGTCTGTGTGCCCTCATCGATGGTGCGCACGCTGGACGATCCCGATGCGCTGATGCAGATCTGGGACCGGGTAGTCGACCTGAACAAGGAACTCTGCGGACGATCCGCGGCGGCGCAGCGGCCGATGCGGATGGTCTGCGACCGCCAGATCTCGGCCGGCTACATGCACGCCGGTTATCCGATCATGACGCATCTGGACCAGCAGCAGAATCTGGTCGACGCGGCCCACCTCAAGCAGGGCAACTGGGGTTTCTTTCACGAGATCGGTCATAACCATCAGCACCGGGACTGGACCTTCGGCGGAACCGGCGAAGTGACCTGCAACTTGTTCACGCTCTACGTCTTCGACAAGCTGTGTGGCGTCTCGCCAGCGAAACATCCGCGAATGAAGCTCGAGTCTCGACGCCAGCTGATGGGACGCTACTCGTTCGACAATCCAGACTTTTCTCAGTGGCAGCGCAGTCCGTTTCTGGCGCTGGTGATGTATGTCCAGCTGCAGCAGTCATTTGGCTGGAAGACCTATCAAAGGGTGTTCCGGGAGTACCTGGGTTTGAGGGCGCTCCAACGACCGCGATCCGAGATGCACAAGCGGGAGATGTGGATGACTCGTTTCTCGCTGGCCAGTGGTCGAGATCTCGGGCCGTTCTTCGAACTCTGGGGTGTGCCGACGACGAAAAATACGCGCGACAAGCTCTCCGATCTGCCGGGTTGGTTTCCCGAGGAGATTCCCCCTCGCTACCGGAAGCGCTGACTCGATGCTGATCCACCGACTGGTCCGTTTTTACCGCGGCTTGCGCAGACGGAGGACGTTCGGGCTAGCGTTCATTGCGGGGATGCTGTCGGTGTGCCTGCTGGGCAATGCAGTCTGCTTCTACTATTTCGACGGGGTCGACAAACAGCTGGGGTTTGGCGACGCGATCTGGTACAGCGTGATCTCGATCACCACCATCGGCTATGGGGACTTCTACGCCAGCAGCGCTGGGGCACGGATCGGCACGTTTGCGTTCATCGTGGTGCTGGGCTTGGCGACCTTTTCGGTCACGCTGGGCATGATGATTGACTGGGCCACCGAGGTGGCGAACAAGGGGCGACGAGGCATGAGCAAGATCATTGCGAACGACCACATTCTGATCGTCAACTTTCCCTCGGCATCGAGAGTCGGCCAGCTGATCAGCGAGCTGCGCTCGGATCCCGAGCATCGTCGTCGGGAGATCGTCATCGTCACTGACCAGATCGATGAGCTGCCGTTCGAGATCAAGGACGTATTGTTCGTCTACGGATCGGTGCTCGAGCGGGAAACCTACGAGCGGGCGCATATCGGCAAGGCCTGCCTGGCCGTCATCCTGGCCACCAGCTATGCCGATTCCAACAGTGATGCCGTCGTGGCTTCGGCGGCGTCGGTGATGGATACGATCAACAGCGAGCTGCACATCGTCGCCGAGTGCCTCAACGTGGCGCACCGCATGCTGTTCGACTCGGTCAACTGCAACTCGCTGGTCTTCAGCATGCAGGTCTCTTGTAACTTGCTGGCCCAGGAGGCGCAGGATCCCGGCATCTCCCAGCTGGTCGACACAATCTCGAGCAACCAGCGAGGAACCACGCTCTACAGCACCCTCGTCTCCGGTTCGCTGGATTCTCGCAGTTACCAGGACCTGGCCAAGAGCCTGCTCGATCGGAACATCAACATGCTCTGTGTCAATCGCGGGGAACAGAGCCTGACCTCCTTCGTATCGCTGATGCCTGCGGATGGGGACCAGGTGATCTATGCCACCGACAGGCGAATGACGTGGTCGGAGCTGGTGGCTAACTGACCTCCCGCCGCGTCGCGATTGACGCGGTGCGTTATTTCGGCTTGCTAATTCTCGATCGCCCCTTATAGTGCGCGACCTATTTAGGAGGCGACGATGACCAGATATCTGCTGCTGCTGTCCCTGCTCCTGCTGAGCAGCTGCCTTGAGGAGAAAAGCGATGACCCTCCGACCCCCCCGGTCAAGCCGGTGGCGTATAGCAGGGACTCCTGGTTGATCCGGGGCGAGCCGACGCTGCTGCTGTCAGGGACGTTCGACACCTATCGGATTCCCCCCGCAGAGTGGGAACGTCGCCTGCGCATGATGCGTCAGGCCGGTCTGAACACCGTCGATCTCTACGTGGCCTGGAACGTCCACGAGCCCAAACCGGGGGAGTTCGATTTCACCAGTCCACGGGCCGATCTGGAGCGCTTCTTCGCCCTCTGCGAGAAGCTCGGACTTTATGTCTATTTTCGGCCAGGGCCGTTCATCTGTAACGAGACGGATGGTGGCGGTCTGCCGGCCTGGCTGTTCGTCGACACCACCGAAGATGCCAGTGAGGAGGAGGACGGAAAGGTCCGGGTGCGTGAAAAGGACGCCGACTTTCTCAAGTACGTGTCTCGCTACTTCGGCATGATCAACAAGATCGTCAAGGCGCATCAGCTGACCGACAGCGGAGGCTGTGTGATTCTCTACGCGCTGGCCAACGAGCATGACTGGTATGCATTGATGCGTCAGCTCTATCGGCTGGGAACGCCCCCCGATGTTCCAGCCTACATGAGTGCGTTGCGGGACATGGTGCGCGATGATGGGATCACGGTGCCCCTGACGACGGCCCAGGGCGAGGGAGTCAGCTGGCACGGAACCGGCAACGTCAGCGGGATCGTGCCCTGCCCAAACCTCTACGACGTTCGGGCAGCTAGTTCGATCGAGGGCAAGGTCCACGAAGTCCTCGCGACCATGCACTCGGCGCACTCCCCGGACATGCCCAGCCTGATCTCGGAAACCGAGCGTAGCGCTACCCGGGTGGCCCGGGTGATCTATGGTGGAATGGATGGCATCAACCTGTTCAACTTCAACGGTTTTCCGGTGGCTGGCTACGAGAACGGGATGACGCTGGATTTCAGCCTGGGACTGGGGCTGACCCCGGCCAACTTGCTGAGCACCCTGCGCGATCCCAAGATCGGCTATTTCCCGGGGCAAATCGACTATCGCTGCCCGATCTCGGCCCGGGGCAGCCTGCGCGAGAAGTACTACCGGATCCGTCGCGTGGCTCAGCATTTTTCCGCGCTGTCGAGCGAGATTGCCGCCGCGGGGGTCGCCAAGCGCGGGTTGGCCGTTTCGAATCTCAAGCTGGGTACACTCGAGGGTGGAAAGCGCACCGTCTACTGGCTCCAGAATGGAGCGACCCGATTTTTCGGGTTGCTCAACCAGACCGATGCGCCACAGTCCACCACGGTCACGATCGACGGGGAAACCTGGCCGCGATTTTCGAAGATGATCGTCGGTACGGGCGTTGCGCGGGTCGGGGCGCCCCACGAGAAGTGGGTCAGCAAGCAGCTGGTCCACCGGCTGCCGCTGGCCAAGGGGTATCCGATGCTGGAGTACAGCAGCAGCGAGCTGTTCACTCGCTTCACTGAGGGTGGCCGAACCGTAGTCGTACTGTCGGGTGGTGCGGGCACTCCGGGAGAGCTCTGTCTGAGCGGGATGGCGGGCGCGACGCTGCTTCATGACAGTCTGGCTGGCACGCTGCACGAGAAGGGCGATCGCTGGACCTGGAGCTACAGCCATACCGCGGACAGACTGCTGGTGTTCGATGTCGGCGGAAAGAAACTGGTGCTGTTGATCACGACGACCGCCGAAGCCGGACGGCTCTGGCGCCTGACCGACCCGTCTGGAAAGACCTGGCTACTCTCCGATGCCCGCTTCGCTTCCAAGGTGGGGAGCGGGCCATCTTTCGACGCCGAGTGGGACGGTGGGGGTGACGGAACGGTGCTGGTGCTCGGTCCGCGGGCGCCCAAGGAGCTGGTGCTGGGAGGTTCTTCGCTGGTTGGCAAGCGTGTCCCGTCCGCTGGCGCCTGGATCGGCAAGGTGGCGGTCTCGCCGGTCTATCCACCAGCGCCGGCGCTGGGTGGAGGAATGGCGGTGTCCGAACCCGAGGCGGACGACAGCGGCTGGTCGGCGACCGATTCGGGTCCGGCCAAGCTCGAGGCGCTGGGGATCTACAAGGGGCATGCCTGGTACCGCACCGACTTCGAAGCGACCAGTCTTCCCGGGACCCGGGTTTACTTTCGCGCCGGCAAGGCGGCGGGCATCATCTCCGGCTGGCTCAACGGAAAGTACTTCGGCACGGCGTTTCCCAAGGGCACCGGGCTGGAGATGTCGATCCCGCGCAAGCACTTCAAGCTGGGCAAGAACGTCCTCGCTTTCAGGGTTCAGATCTGGGGTCACTCGAGCTTCGAGATCCCGACCGTCCCGGGGGTGCTCGACTTCCCTGCGCTGCAGGTGGCCTTTCCGCGAGGACTGTGGGATGGGGCGAGCCTGGCCAGCATGTTCGACATGTGGAAGGTATCGCTTTCCCTCCCCTGGCGTTACCGGGCTGGTCTGCACGGAGAGCGTCATCACTGGGCTGGGGCAGTCGACCCCGCTGGGGCGGTCGAGGCGAAGCTGCCGCTGTCGCTCTCTTCTGGGGCGACCGTCTGGTACCGGACCACGCTGGCGGGCCCGACGCTGCCCCCCAAGACGCTGCGGGCGCCACTGGTGCTGGCGCTCGAGGGTGAGGGGCTGATCGCGACGGTTTTCGTCAACGGTGTCCTGATCGGGCGTTGGATTTCTGACAACGAGACCCTGGCCAGCGACAGCTACGGCAACGGTCGGCGCGACCAGTGGGTGCCCGAGGAGATCAGCTACGATGAGATCTACGTGCCGCGCTCGCTGCTGCACGGTGGCACCAACGTCGTCGCATTGGCGCTGGAGAGCCTGGTCAAGGGACCCTATGCCAGAAGGGGCGCGGTCTCCAGCAAGCTCCGCTCGCTCTCGCTGCGTTACTCGGCGGACGGTTTCGACAAGACCAAGGATGGCGGGCATCTTCGCAGCGTCTCCTTGCCGCTGACCGTGCACGAGTGAGATGCCAGCCAGAGCGGGTCGGAGAGACCATCGAGCTCGAGAAACGCTGAAAGCGCGTGGCCCATGCGGTAAAGTAACAGCATGGCTGTTCGACCGCGGATGATGGTCTGGACCTGGCTGCTGATGTCGCTGGCTGGGTGCAATGCGCTGGCTCAGGAGCTCGCCAAGGACCGGTACGGAGACGTACTGCCGCGGGGGGGGCTCAAGCGTTTCGGCACGGTTCGGCTGCGCCACGCTGGCACCGTCTACGCGGTGGCCGTTTCTCCGGACGGCAGGGTGATTGCCTCGGTCGGCCAGGATGACATGGCCCACCTGTGGGACATGGCCACCGGCCGGGAATTGAGGCTGTTGAAGGGGCATACCGACGATGTCGAGAGTGTCGCGTTCTCTCCCGACGGCAAGCTGCTGGCGACCGCCAGCGAGGATCGGTCGGTCCGGATCTGGGAGGTCGGGACTGGCCGGCTACGCCGAAAGTTCCTTGCCCACGGGGAGGAGGTCAGGGTGGTCCGCTTTTCACCGGATGGCAAGCTGCTGGCCACCGGGGGCGACGACGATGCGGTGATCCTCTGGGATGCGGTCAGCGGAAAGAAGCTGCGGCTCCTCTCGGGGCACGATGACGACCTCAGCTGCCTGGCCTTCAGTTCCGACGGCAAGCATCTGGCATCAGGCGGGCAAGACGACGTGGTTCGCTTGTGGGAGGTGGCCAGCGGTAAGCAGCGGTTCGAGTTGAATCACGATGGCGATGTTTACGCGGTCTCATTCTCGCCCGACGGCAAGCTCCTTGCCTCTGTCAGCGGCGACGAAACCGCGCGGCTCTGGGACGTCGAACAGGGCAAGCAGGTGAAGAAACTGACTCACGCATCGAGTGTTCGCGCGGTCGCCTTCTCGCCAAATGGCACGCTGCTGGCCACCGGTGGGGTGGAGAAGACTGTCCACATCTGGAACCCGATGACCGGCAAGCGTGTGCGCCAGGGCCCCAAGTCAAACCAGGGCATCCGCGACCTGTCGTTCAGCCCAGATGGCAAGTATGTCGTTGCAGCGGTTGGGTACGGGATCAAGCTGCTCGATGTTGCTAGTGGTGCAGAGGTGCGCGAACGGCCCGGCCACACCAACCGGGTCTACTGTCTGGCTCTCTCGCCGGATGGTAAGCGCCTGGCTACGGGGGGGCGCGATAATCGGATCACACTCTGGCAGGTGGACTCGACCCAGCGTGCCAGCGTGCTCTCCGGTCATGCCAAACCCGTCTGGGCCCTCGCCTTTCTACCCGGAGGTAAACGACTTGTCTCGGGTGGGAAGGACGGAATGATCCGCTACTGGGATTTGGTTTCGGGTCGGCAGCTGTCGAGTACAAAGGCTTACAGCAAATTCATGTTTGCGCTGGCCCTGGCACCGGGCGGCCGCAGTCTGGCATCGGGCGGGGGGGACAAGCAACCGGTGATCTGCTGGGATCCTGTCTCTTGCAAGCGCAAGGCGGGGTTCGCCGACATCAAGAAGGGGCGGACCTTTTCTCTGAGCTACTCGCCGGCCGGACGGTATCTAGCCTGTGGCGAAGCGAAGGTGGTGCGCGTGCTGGACGCGCGCACCGGCCGGGAATGGCAGAAGCTCACCGGGCATGGTGGCAACGTCTACGCGGTGGGTGTGTCTGCGGATGGCGGCACCTTGGTCTCCGGGTGCGACGACGATCAGGTGAGGGTCTGGGATCTGATCACTGGAAAACTCGTGTTCACGCTGAAAGGACACACCGCGGACGTCTATTCGGTGTCGATCTCGCCGGATGGTCGGACCTTCGCCAGCGGCAGCGAGGATGGCACGATCAAGATATGGGATGCAGCGACCGGTCGCCCACTGAAGACGCTACGGGGTCACCGGGGTGAGGTCTACAGCGTGCGCTTCGGCCGTAGCTCGGGCCGGCTGTTCAGCGCCAGCGAGGACACGACCGCGCTGCTGTGGGATCTGGCCCCCGCGGGTCTGAAACCGACTCAAGCGCAGGTCGCTCCCGCGCGGCAGTCGTGGCCGGCGCTGTGGAATACCCTGGGCGGCACCGACGCGGTCGCCGCCTACAAGGCCGGGTGGTCCCTGTCACGTGGTGGGGATGATCTGGCGATCTTCATCGGCAAGCAACTCGCGCCAGCTACCGGCGTTGCGCAGCAGCGGATCGACGAGCTGATCCGACAGCTCGACGATCCGAGCTACAAGGTCCGTCAGCGTGCGTCCCGGTCACTCTGGAAGCTGGGGCCGCTGATCATTCCGCAGCTGCGCCAGGCGAGCGGAAGAAAACTCTCGCTAGAGGCCAAGAGCCGGGTGCAGCGAGTCCTCCAACAATTCGAGGACAAGCCGTTCCTGATCACGGGCGCCACGTTGCTGGCCAGGCGTGGGGTCATGGTGTTGCAGCGCATCGGCACGGCCGAGGCCAGGCGGGTTCTCGGTGTTTTGGCCAAGGGGGCGCCCGGAGCGGTGCAGACCCAGGCTGCAGCGGCTGTGCTGAGGCAGGTCGCCGCAGCGCGCAAGCAGCGCTGATCTGGGCCGGCGCCCACTGACTTTCCCTATTACCGGGCAGGCAGGAGCCTGCGCTGGTCGGGTACGGCGCCGACGCGGCGAGCCTTCGGCCCTCCGGTCAGTCGGGTTTCTTGCAGACCACGTCGATCACCTTCTCTGGCTTCCAGCGCAGCAGGCCCGCGACGACAATTGGGAGCCATGCGGTGAGTCCTATCGCTGCCAGCATTGCGATACCGAGTCCCAGGAAGCCGATCGGGCCAGTGCTGAAATACAGAAAAGCCGAACCGCCCAGCAACAGGTAGAAGGGAGTCCGGATCAGCCCTCGAAGCAAGCTGGCCAGCACGCTGCCGCGGGTCTGTTTATCGGAGCGCGTCATGTCGTCGGATCGGGCGAACCACAACGAGGTGAGGCTTCCCTCGGCCAGATGAAAGATGAGTGCAGCTGTCGCTGTGCCGACGATGAACGCCAGGTCGAGCGGGGCTGGCAGGTAGACCAGTCGCAGGTAGAGCAGCAGACTCAGCGCGGCAAGGCCCGCGAAGAGGATCAACGCTGCCATGATCTTGCCACGGATCACCTGCTGGGGCGTGACGGGGGCCAGAAAGTAGGCTCGAACCCCCGCGCCGTCCCATCCCCAGTGATTCCTGCTGTAGCGGTCGAATATCGCGAGAAAGAAGAGGAACAAGAGCGCTAGACCGGTGAGTCCATGGACCGGCCTGAGCGCAGGCAGGTCCTTGGCCAGCAGCCTGAAGATGGCGTAGGGCAGCGGGAGCATCGAGAGCAACAGCCCATCCCGAGCGAGGTTGCTGCGCAGCAGATATGTCAGCTCCTTGCCGATTACCGCATTACGCAATCTGCCCGGTATGCCGGAGCCCTCGCGGTTCACACCGGACGGTCCGCTGTCTCGCGCGAGGACCGCATGTTCGACCGACCAGCGGACGTCCAGGCGCTCCGCGCCTGCAGCGAGCAGCCACATCGCGGCGATCGAGAGCAGCCACCAGTGCACCCGCCCCGTGATGACGACGCTGGCCAGTCCAGCCGCAGCCCAGCCGGAGGGCAGGGTGAGCACGGCGGCGCGAGGGATCCAGTTCGGTGAGTTGCCGTAACTCAGACCGTAAGCTGCGGCGATGCTTGGCACGAGGATGCCGACGAACATGCAAGCCTGCAGAAGTCGGCCCCTGCCCTGCAGAGCGTGGCGTGCCGTGCGGCTTAGATGTAACAGCGTTGCATTGCACGCCAGGAAGGTGAGCGCGGTCAGGCCAATGAGCAGACCTGCACCCGTTGAGGCGATCAGCCCACCGATCGTGAATGCCAGGAAACCGGGAACGAAAAACAATACCATCGGCTCGCTGAAGGTCAGCCTCGAGTTACATGTTGCGATTCGTTCGGGGGCGATTGGCAGGATCAGGTAGCGCCGCAGGTCGAACAGGTCCACCCCGTCGGTCAACTTGGCCAGCTGGGGACAGATCTGCCAGAAAACAAACAGGCCAAGAAGCATGATGTGCAGTGGGTGCGGCTGTGGGTCGAGGACCCAATGGTAGGCCAGGAAGCCAAAGACGACAGCGCACATCACCGACAGGGCAGCGATCGCGCAGTACATCAGGATCTTGGCCAGCTTCTCCATGATCTGGGGGATCGTGCGCGTGGAATTGACCAGCAGGCGGTAGCGCAGCCAGAGGAGGGTGCGCAGCTCAGTCATCAGTCGGGTCGCCGCCCTGCAGCCAGGAGAGCTGGTCGGCGCGACTCTCGTCGGCCCCGACGACGGAGAGGAAGATCTCCTCGATCGTTCGCTGGCTGCCTGCGTGCTGCCAGTCGTCGACGGCGCCCTGCGCTACCAGGCAGCCTCGATCGATGATCCCCACATGGGTGCACAGTCGCTCGACGATCTCGAGGATGTGGCTGGTCAAGAACACCGTCGCGCCCTTGGCGACGACAGCCTGCAGCACGTCACGGATCTGCCGCGAGACGATCGCGTCGATCCCCTCGAACGGCTCATCGAGAAAGTAGATATCCGGGTCGTGGATCAGCGCGGCGGAGACGGCCAGCTTCTTGCGCATGCCCGCCGAATACTGGATCACGAGTTTGCCGGCGTGTTCCTCGAGCTCCATCATCCCGATCAACTCGGCGGATCGGTCGGTGATCACCTGCCGGTCGAGTCGATGGATTCGGCCGACGAACATCAGGTACTCCCGGGCCGTGAGGTGCTCGAACAGGCTCAGGCCCTCCGTAACCACGCCGATGCGGCGTTTGATCGGTAGCATATCGGACCAGATGTCGTGCCCCAGAATCAGGCCGGTTCCGCTGGTTGGCCGAATCAGCCCGGTGAGCATCTTGATCGTCGTCGACTTGCCTGCTCCGTTGGGCCCGAGAAATCCGTAGAAGCAGCCGCGGGGCACGCGCAGAGCCACCCCGTCGACGGCGCGGAAGGGTCCGAAGTCCCGTACGAGTTGGTTGGTTTCGATCGCCCAGTCGCTCACGACTACTCTGCGCGCTGGGCGAAGAAGCGGTGAACCGGCG
>CAZANL010000020.1:12699-17784 GCA_964486115.1 uncultured Planctomycetota bacterium | reverse complement strand
GCTGGACGTGCCAATGGACAAACCACTAGGGGTTTCCCTCGTGCGCCGCAACCTGCAGCGGACCTTCGTCGACCTGCTGACCAACCTGGCGCTCGGTGGTGCGCGGACTGACGCGCAGACCCTGGCCACCAGTTCACTGCGAGCGCTGCGCAAGCGCCTGCGCGGTTCGCGAGTCGGACACAAGCAGATCGACAAGATGACCGCTGCGCACCTGGAAGAGACCGAGGAGCGAATCACCCGAGTGTTGCAGGCCGCATACCAGAGGAGACGCTGATGCTGCTGCGCTGCCTCCTGTTGCTTACGGCATGCTGTCTCGCGGCCGGCGCCGACAAGGGTCCGGACAGCCCGCGAGCGCTCTACGAATTGGCCCGAAAGCGATTTGCGGCCAAGCAGTGGGGTGAGTTCTTCTCCCTCTGGAGCCCGGCCAGCCGTAAGGCGATGGAGGCAGACCGGAAGATCTGGGAAACCCAGTTCGCCAAGCAGCCCGAAGCGACTCGCCGAGCGCAGCTGCGGGCGCTGGGTGTCGGGAGTTTTCTGGATGCCAAGAAGCTGTCGGTCGAGGAGTGGTCTGGGCGGCTGCTCCAGGCCAACGAACGGATCAACGGGGGGCCGTTTGGGGAGACCGCGGGCTATATATCGACCAAGAGTGTCGAGGGAAGGACGCTGCTCTCGATCCGGTACCTGGCCAAGAGCTGGCCGCACAAGCGGACCCACAAGCTCGCGGCAGTCAAGCTGGGGCAGCGCTGGTACTTTCGCTCTGTCAGCGCGGGGCCTGATCTGACAGTCGACACCGTGCGTCGTATGCTGCTGGCGCTCTACGTGGGATTGTTTCCGGAGAAGTTGAAGAAGGACGCCAAGGTGGCAGCCCAGCTGCAGAAGATGCTGGACCAGATGTACAGCCCGACTCTTCGCGAGTCTTTTGCAAACGACCTGCGCCGCTCAGCCGCCGAGCGCGAGAAGCTGCTGGCCAAGACCAATCTGAGCATCGAGAAGCAGGTGGAGGCGGCGCGGGAGCGCGCCCTGGATTTGCCGGTCGCGGTGGTCAAGCTTCTCGATCAGAAGAAAAATCCGAAGGGCTGGAGTTTGTTCAAGGCGTTGGTGCTCAGGCGGCTGATCGGGCAGGTGCTCGAGCCGAAAGAGAAGTAGCGGTCAGCGGCCGTTCGTTTTTTCTGTTTTCCGGCGTGCCCGGAGTTGATACGCGTGCAAGTCCGTCACGCTCGGCTTGCGGTTGAGCGCCACAACCTGCTGCCGCATGTTTCGGGCTGGCTCGAAGACCAGCGGGCGGTTGCCGTACCAGCCGACGAAGATCCCGCGAGGCCACTCGCCGTGGCCGCCAATGCGTGTCGGCTTGTCCCCTCCCGTGGAGAAGCGGTTCTCGACGTTCCAGTAGACGTTTCGTGCGGCGGCGTGGGGGCCTCGCGGGTAGCTGCCGCCGCTGCGAAACGGCGAGAGCGGGCGCTCGTCGTGGACGATCGTGATCCGAGTGTGCAGGTTCTGGAACGACGCGGCGCGATGTGCGTCCATCGCCAGCTGCCGGCCCCAGCCGTGGGAAAAGACGTTGCCGTGGGCCGCCCAGGAGATCGTCGTTCCGTGCCGGTGGGGGGCTTCGATGCGCCAGCGGGTGATCAGGCAGTCTGCCGACCAGGAAATGCTCAGCGGGTGGTGCATCCGCCGTCCGCGGCAGACCACGTCTTGCACGGTGACGTACCGGCAATTGCCGACGAAGATGCCGCTGTCTGCGTTTACCGTCCGGACATCTCGGACCCATCCGTTGACCAGTCCGCTGATCGCGATCCCGTTGTAGCCGAGCTCTTTGAGGTGGCCCGGGTATTTGGTCAGGGGGAACTCGAAGGTCAGGCCCTCGACCCCGACTTCTCGGAGGAGGGGTCGGCGGATCAAGCGGGGGCGCCACTCGGGTCGGACGTCGATCCGCAGTGGCTGGCCGAGTGTCAGCCGGTTGCCCGCGACCTGGCGGACCTGGATCCACTCACGGACGCGGGGAGCGGTCGAGCGCTGTAGCTCCTGGCCCATCGAGCGGCGAGCCACCACGCCCCCATAGAGGTGGTCGAGCAGGGTGTCCATCCCGGTGTCGTTGAACCACTCGAGCAGCAACCACTCGCCCGGGATGATCGGTGAGCTGCTCTTGACCCTGAGAGTAGAGCTGCCGGCTCGCGAGGTTTCGGTCACCGTGGCGACGGTCGAGGCGCGTCCGCCGGCGGGCTTGATCTCGAGCATGCCCCCGCTCCAGCTCCACTGCTTGCTTGGCTGGCGTAGCTGGGCTAGCGGTCTGGGGCAGACCAGGGTGGTCTTGTCCCGACCCGCGCCTTGCAGCACGATGTTTGAGGCGCGGATCTGCAGCACCTGGGTCAGGATGTGACGCCCGGGGGGAATCCGCACGACGTCGCCTGGGCGGGCGCTCTGCAGTGCCTCAGCGATCTTGGAGCCGGTCACGTGGATCGTCGGTTTGTGAGTGGGAATGGGCCGGCCCCCTTGATGATAGCCGGCCCAGGAAAAATCCGGTAGGTTCGCCACCTGCGGTAGCTCTTGCGCCGACACGGCGGGCGCCAGCAGCAGCCAGCAGGCGAGCTGGAGTCGGCAGAAGGCGGCTGGGATCAACCCTCGCTTCTCGGTTTCGCCACGGGTTCCGGCGACGTTCACTTGCCCTTGGCCCCACCGCGTGCGTCGATCCACTTGCGGATGGTCTTGCCGATTTTTGGGGGAGCACAGCGCAGTGCCGCGGCCCACGCCTTGCGCGCGGCGGTCCCTTGTCCTTTCTCCTGTAACACCAGGCCGTAGCCGGCCCACGCCTGCCAGGAGTTCCGGTCCAGCTTCACGGCCTGCTCGAAGTCGGTGATCGCGGCGTCGAGTCGGCCAATCGCTCGGCGTATGGTGCCGCGGTTGATCCGGGCTGGCGCGTTTTTCGGGTTGAGCTTGATCGCCTTGTCGCAATCCGCCAGGGCCCCCACGGTGTTTCCGTTGGCCAGCCGTAGAGCGCAGCGGTTCAGGTAAGCATCCAGCAGGTCGGGGTCGATGCCAATTGCCTGGTCGAAGTCTTCCATGGCGCTTTTCTTCCGGCCTAGCGCCTGCCGCAGGTTTCCTCTGTTGACATAGGCCGGGGCCAGGCGTGGGGCGATCTTGATTGCCTGGTTCAGGTCGCGTAGCGCTCCGTTGTAGTCCCGCTGGTCCTGTCGTACCGAGGCCCGGTTGGTGTAGGCCTCTGCGTAGTTGGCGTTGGCCTCGATCGCGCGGTCGAAATCGGCTCTGGCTGCGTCCAGCCGGCGCATCGCCAGGTACACCGTGCCTCGGTTGTTATAGGCCATCGCATATCCGGGTTCGAGTGAGATCGCCAGGGTTTGGTCGTCCAGCGCGGCTTTCCATTTCCGCAGCTCTTTGTGCGCCACGCCGCGGTTGCAGTAGGCCTTCGGGAATTTGGGAAACAACTCGAGGCAGCGATTGTAGTCCTCGATGGCGCCCTTCAAGTTACCGCTTGCTCGGCGCGCCACGCCTCGATTCAGATAGGTCGTCGCGACCAGCGGGTCGATCGAGATGGCGCGGTCGTAGTCTGCCAGTGCAGCCCTGGTATCACCCAGTTTTCGGCGGATCAGGCCCATGTTGGCCCAGGCCACCCCGAGGTTCTGGTTGATCTTGACCGCGCGCTCGTGGTCTGCCAACGCTTCCTCGTAGCGTCGGAGGTCGTGGTAGGCGCTGCCGCGCAGAAGCAGGAGCCAGGCCGAGTGTGGGCGTTGCTCGACTCCCTTGTCCCATGCGGCTAGCCGCTCGGCAGGTTGCGTTCTTGCACAGCCGAGCAGCATCCAGAAGTCCTCGACCCCGAGCTGGCCGGCGTAGCGCTCGATTCCCGTTTGGCACAGCCGGAGTAGTTCCTGCGTGTTGTTGGAGGCGTAGGCTCGATAGGCCGGGGCCAGATCCCGATCGAGCTGGCTCGTATCACGGCCCAGGTCGCGCGTGACGTACTCCCTGGCCTTGTCGGTCCAGGTGCGGGCGCGCTTCTTGTACTCCGGAGAGCGCTGGGTCAGCAGATCGATCATCGCTCGCTCTAGATAGATACGGCTCAGGTAGTAAGCGATCTGGCCATCCTGCGGCGCCAGCGCCTCGGCTGTCTTGAACGCGGCCTCGGCCTTTCGGGTGCGGCCAATGAAGAACCAGCCCTTTGCAAGAGCTGTCCAGACCTCAGGCCGCCGGGCGCCGGTGGGGTCTTCAGAGAGCTTGTCCAACTCCTCCAGCGTCGACTCGACCTCCTTCAGCTTGCGCAAGATGTCGATCTGGGGTAGGTAGAAATGTGCTCGCGTCTCCTCGATTCGGCGGGACAGCGGGCGAAGCTTCTCGAACAGTCGCAGGTGGCGTTCGCTCTGCTTGTGTGCGGCCTGTTCGCGGTCGAGAGCGCGTTGCCGCTCGCGCAGGGCCAAGCTGCCAAAAGTGGCCAGCAGCGTCAGCAGGACCCCCAGTCCGCCAGCGGTCCACCAGGGGTTGCGGCGGATCGTGCGTGTGAAGAGAGTCAACGCCGAAGGAGGCCGAGCGTGAATCGACTCCCCGGTTTGCCAGCGCCGGAGTTCTTGGGCGAACGCGTGGCCGTCCGGGTATCGTCGTGGCCGCTCCTTGTCCAGGGCCTTGAAGCAGATGGTCTCCAGATCCCAGGGAGCACGTTGACCACTGCGCAGGGGGACCGGGGGGTCGACGTTGAGGATCCGATGGAAAACCGCGGCGGCATCCGGGGCGGCAAAAGGACGTTTTCCGCCTGACAGCATCTCGTAGAGGATTACTCCCAGGGCCCAGACGTCCGTACGAGCGTCCATCTCCTTGGTCAGCCCCAGGACTTGTTCGGGAGCCATGTAGTGTGTCGTCCCGAGCATGTCGCCCGTGCGGGTCAGCCGCGTGCCGTCGACCAGTCCGGCCAGCCCGAAGTCGGTGACGATCGGCCGTCCCTCCAGATTGATCAGGACATTTGCCGGCTTGAGGTCCCGGTGGAACACCCCCGCGTCGTGCGCGTGACCGATGGCCTCGGCGATCTGTTCCAGAGCCCGGATGTTCTCCTCCAGCGACCAGCGGACGAGCGCCTCGTTGAGCGTG